>JAITMT010000506.1 GCA_031277235.1 Tannerella sp. | reverse complement strand
ACATTTCACATTTCATAACGTATATTGTCCTCAAAAATGTTTTGATAACTGCTTATTTAATATGCGCTATACTAGATAATTCGCCATCATAACATATGCGATTTTTTTCTCTTGTACTCGCAAATAAAAAGCAGGCACGATTTACGTACTTGCCGCAACTGTAAAGCGGTGTTCCGTTATGCTTGAAATGTCAAAAAATGAGCCGAGTTCCCGAACCAATGGATTTTTATGAATAGACCCGGTTGCATTCTTAAAATCATCCATAGATTCATAGACAAGTATGTCGGCCCACATTTCGCCATCTCTAAGCAACGTCCATGAAACAAAGCCTTTTGTTTTGAGGCCGGTATCGTTGCTGAATTTCTCCGCAACACGTAAAAAATCTTGTTCTGACTTTCCTTCTTTCAATTTGTACGAATGGTAAATGTGAACACGAGCCATCGTTCATTTCTCCTTTTTTATTTTATTGTTAGTCGATTGCGAAACTCAAAAAAGCTAGTAAAATAGCGGAGTTCGGGATTCGCTTGTTATAAAGTTTTCTCCACCTTGCCCCCTTCGCGCACGAAGGGGGTGCCGTCCGCAGACGGCGGGGGTTGCCCTTCGTACGCGAAGGGGGCTGGGGCACGGACTTTCACAATCTCCTTAATTTTATTGTACCATACTTAACAGGACAACAGTGTGTCATATTATAATCTTCCATATTGTTTCTTTACTTTCCCATGAAAAGCTACCGTCTTGCGTCCTCGTTTCTAATATCTCTGAAAATCTTCTCGATGAATTCATCAATTCTGCCCTCATTTTCAAGAAAAACATCAATGCCATCAATTATACCTCCGACCACACCGCAATCTTTTTTATTTCCAAAGTTCTCGATATACATAAGCACATCGGGATTATATATAATATCCCTTGCGGGCAGTTCTGCGCCGATAGGGGTAAAAATAGCCCAATATATAAAATCTTCTAAAAGCGGATAATCGGGCTTATTAAGTTCCTTTATGCTTATCGCCATAAGACCTCACGATGTATAAAATTTATACTGTTAATTTGCTTATTGCGGTCTGCTCATCTGAAACAAAAAAAATATGATTGGCTTGACGATACCAACTATTCTTTTGGTGGACTCAGTTTTATTCTTCCGTAATTTACATCATCGTAAGCATAATCACGGCAGCTAGAAAGTCATCATCTTCTTCATCCCCCCATGTCATCTTTTCCAGAAAAGAGCTTGCTGTATCGAATGCACAATCAATGAGTTGTGTTTCAAATGCATATGTGCCCGATGCATTAAGTTCTTCAAGCCTAATTCTTAAACGGGCAACATCATCATTACTAAAGTGCCTATTAGCCACTGTGCTTTTCAATAGCAAATCTACAAGACAAATGGTGTCAGTGGTCAAATGCTCTGCACCAAACAATTGTGTGTGTATCTTGCTTATAATCGCTTGTATTTTTTCCGGCTTTGGTACAAGGTTGGTTTTGTTTCTCAAAAAGCCGGCTTTTATTTCCATTTTTGCGTTTCTAGAAACAAGCATGTCCTTAATAGATGCCTCAAGCTGCGTAGGTTTATTGCCGCTGCATGATTCGTAATAGCTACGCACCAACTCCTGCATGCTCATAGGTTTGTTTGCCGTTTTGATTACCTCATACAGCGGGAAAAGATGAATATCATTTTCATCAAAATTGCTATTTGAAACAAATTCGCAGTTTTCATCTTTGGAAATAATTTTTTTGAAATACAGCTCTGCTATGCCGCCGGCAAATAAGCAGGCGCAGACTTTTGCAGACCTTAAAGTGGGGATTGCACCCCTTTTGTTTACTGCTAACATAAAAAATTCCTTTGTATACGACAAATTACTCATCATGCATGCCCTTTCTGTAAATAATATAAATACTTGGCTGCTTTCAACCGGCAAAGGCTTACTGCAACAAAGAATACGCAGTATTCCTCGATGTCCTGCTCTAACACATAAAACTAAGATTTTTCGTGCTTCGTCAATATATAAAGCAGTCAACAGAAGTTAGTTGACAAAAATTTCGCCTTTCAAATACAGCACGGCATTGCCCCCGATTTTCACGCGTTCGCCGCAATCCTCGCAGAAAAGAGTCCCTCCTCGTTTTGAAAGCTGTCGAGAAATCATGCTTTTTTTATTCAATTTTCTAGCCCAATAAGGTATCAATGCCGTGTGGATTGAGCCTGTCACCGGGTCTTCGCAAACACCAACATTCGGCGCAAAAAATCTTGATACAAAATCTACAGTGTCACCCTTTGCCGTAACTATTACACCATGTTCCGCAATTTTCGCTATCTGCGAGAAATCAGGCGATATTTTCAAAACTTGCTGTTCGCTGTCAAGCAACAACATTAAATCCCTTGAAACATATGCTTCATTAACGGAACACCCTATCGCTTGTTCCATGGCTTTTGTAACTTCGCATTTTTTAGCATTGCTTGAGGGAAAATCCAAAATATACATATCATCGTTTTTGGTAACGGTTAATAAACCGCTTTTAGTTTCAAAACGCATTTCGTCCGCGGAAGGATCAATAAATTTTGAAATGACATAAGCAGTACTCAATGTTGCGTGCCCGCATAAATCAATTTCCGTTACGGGTGTAAACCACCTCAAGCTGTA
>JAITMT010000351.1 GCA_031277235.1 Tannerella sp. | reverse complement strand
TTCGCAAATTCTTCCGCTATCTGTTCCGTCACGGACGACGACTTGCTACGGTCTATTGGAATGCCTCCCATACTCTTGAAAATCAGATTGAAAGGAAAGAAAAACCATTCCTTTTTCATTAAAAATTTCGCCTTCCTGCCCACCGCATTGTAGAAAAGTTTACCGTAAAACAAGTCCAGATTGCTCGTATGCGGCGCCACGCAAATAACCGATTTTGGCACATCGCCGCCGTCAGCGCCAATAGTCCAACCCGTTACGCGCAAAAACCACGCACTTAAAATTTGCTTTATCTTCAATTCGATTTTTTTTAAGAAATGCAAATATACGAAAAATTTTGAAAAATTCCCTAAAAAGCAATTTTTATTTCAAAAAGAAGTGTAGATGGGAAACAATATAGAAACAAGCATAATGCTTTGATTTTCTTCGCTTTCTCATTGTTTCAAAATAACTCGGGGCAAAGATAATATTGTTGATAATCTGCTCTGAAAGAAGAAAATTATTTTATCATTAATTGCTAACAATCAATTTATTAGCATCCTGTCTTACGCTGTACATCCGCAGGTAGTGTCTGCTTTTGCCGTTAGGGGCGCCATTGCCGGTGCCAACGTCGTATTGGGTGCCGCAAACGGGACATACGGCATAAAGTACCTCATTATCAACCTGTACCGTAACATCCTGCCGTACCTCATAAGCGCAGGCAAGGTCAAACGCTTTGTAGGCGCCAAGCATATCGTGAACAACCAGCACGCCGCCGAAGCCTACACTTTCGCCCTGCGCCAGATTGACATCCCTGACAGTAAACGCTTTATACGACGGAATTGCCTTCAAATCCTTGTCTTCAAATGTCAAATCAAGCGTCAGATACACCCGCCTGATCGGAATCGGATTTTCGGCTTCTTCGCAGGACACAAAAATAAAAAGCAGAAAAATAATATATTTAAAGATCTGATTCATAATCGTTTTAGCGATAATTAAATAGTTTTTCCTCTGCCGAATTAACTTTCTCGAAATCAAACCCTTGCAGGATTTTATCTTTTAACGCCGTGATCTGTTCGTTACAGAGATTGCCGATACTGCCTTCGTGCGTATGATGAACGTTTTTATTGGGCTGATAATTATCGGATTCTATCTCTAAACTGACTTTTTTATAGGCGTCGCGGAACGGAATACCTTCCCGGACAAGGCGATTTACTTCCTCCACGCTGAATATCGGCGAGTATTTCCCGTCGTCGAGAATATGCTCATTCACAACGATTTCGTTCATCATTCGGGTCGTCATTTTCAGGCAATCCTTCAATTCGTCGAAAGCCGGCAAAAATATTTCCTTGATTATCTGCAAGTCACGAAAATATCCGGAAGGTAAATTATTCATTATCAGTATGATTTGCTGTGGGAGCGACTGGATTTTATTACATTTGGCGCGTGTCAATTCAAAAACGTCGGGATTTTTTTTATGCGGCATAATGCTCGACCCGGTCGTGTATTCGTCTGGAAGTCTGAGAAATCCAAAATTCTGACTGTTAAACAGACAGGCGTCGAAAGCCAATTTCGACAGTGTTGCCGCAACGCCCGCCAAAGCAAAAGCGACCGTGCGCTCCATTTTACCGCGTCCCATTTGCGCGTAAACGACATTGTAATTCATTGAATCAAAGCCTAATAACTCTGTAGTTAAAGTACGATTCAAGGGAAACGAGGAACCATAGCCCGCAGCCGAGCCGAGCGGATTGCGGTTGCAAATTTTATAAGCGGCTTGCAGCAGCAACAAATCGTCTGCCAAACTTTCGGCATAAGAGCCAAACCAAAGCCCAAAAGATGAGGGCATTGCGATTTGCAGATGCGTATAACCCGGCATCAATACGTCTTTATAGCGGTTGCTTTGTGCGATGAGTACATCAAAAAAATCTGATATTAAGCCGGTTATCTCCTGAATCTGTGCGCGGGTAAACAATTTCAAGTCAAGCAAGATCTGGTCGTTGCGCGAGCGTCCGCTGTGAATCTTTTTGCCGACGTCGCCCAATGACTGCGTAAGCATCAGTTCTATCTGGGAATGAACGTCTTCCACGCCGTTTTCGATAGTAAAACTGCCTTTTTCGGCAAGTGCATGGATTTTTTTCAACGCTTCCAAAAGAGGCGTCAATTCCGCTTTCTCAAGCAGCCCGACCGATTCGAGCATAATGATATGCGCCATCGAGCCAAGTGCATCATATTGAGCGAGATATAGATCCATATCCCGATCGTGTCCCACCGTAAAACGTTCGATTTCACGGTCAGATTCGATATTTTTTTCCCACAGTTTTTTTGCCATCTTTTTTATCAATTTATAAGTTTTTGGGGATTTCGCCAAGAAAACAGGAAGGATTATGGAAGGCTCTCAAAAGGCAATCGCGCAATCAAATCCGAAATCCTGTCCAGCGCATCCTGTAACGGTTTGGATACCATCGGTTTGATGAACGGATTGAGTTCGGCGCGGATGGTCATTTTCATTTTGGTATCCTGCTCGGCGACCTGTTTCAACTGTATCCACATCGTGAGGGGCACAGGCGACCGGGTCGTTTCAAATTTGATGGTCTTATTCGGCTCGCGTTCAACGATTTTGAATTGAATCGAACCGACCGGATCAACGGACACGCTGCACGTATCCCTGTCAAACGTGAAATTCTTGATTTTATCCTGCGGAATGCGGTCTCTAACCCGTTCAAGATTAGATAAATCCGACAACATGGCAAATACCTTTTCGTCGTTGTGCGGAATCGTTTTTATTTCACTTGTAAAGTCGGACACGTTCCTTATCCCTCCCATTTATCGGGCGCTTTACGCCATTCCTGCAAAATTTCTACGTCTTCTTCCTTGACATAATGGGTACGTACCGCCTGTTCGATGACGGCGTTATAGTTCGACAACGCGATGAGCGGCACTTTTGCCTCCTTGAATTTCTTTTCGGAAATCGGGAAGCCATAGGTGAAAATGGCGACCATACCGATGACTTCGCTGCCGAAATTGCGCACCGCCTGAACGGCTTTCAGACTGCTGCCGCCTGTCGAAACCAAATCCTCGATAATCACCACTTTGGAATCAATTTTCAATTCTCCTTCAATCAGATTTTCAAGTCCGTGGTCTTTCGGCTCGGAGCGGATGTAAACGAAGGGCAACCCGAGCAAATCGGCTACCAATGCGCCCTGTGCGATGGCGCCCGTTGCAACGCCCGCAATTGCCGTAGCCTCCGGATAGTTTTCCAGAATGATGCGCGCCAGTTCGATTTTGATGGTGTTGCGGATTGCGGGGTATGATAAAGTTTTTCGGTTATCGCAGTAAATGGGTGATTTCCAACCGGATGCCCACGTGAATGGATTTGCTGGTTGCAGTTTAATCGCCTTAATCTGTAACAGTTTTTCCGCAATATGTCTCTCTAATGCTTTCATATTTTAACGATGTTTTTCAAATTGTCCGCAAAAGTAAATCTTTTTATCGGAATATGAAACAAAAAACGGATGTTTTTTACAAAAAATTTCCATTTGTCAGTGTAACAGTTGCTTTGCCAGCCTCGCCTGCGACAGGCGGATGGAGTTTGGTGACTTTGACGGTCGTCTCCATGATTTGAGGATACTGTAACTGTATGGTTTTCAATATTTTGCCTGCAACGTTTTCGATGAGATTCGACGGTATTTCCATTTCTTTTTTGACGCAATCGAAAATTCCGGCATAACTGACGGTGTCCGTAATGCGGTCTGTATCAACAGATTTTGTATCCAACACGTAGAATACATCTACCAGATAGTCGCCGCCGACTATCCGTTCCTGTTCCATAACTCCGTGATAGGCATGGAATTTCATGGTTTCGAGTGTAATTTTTATTTTCATATCGGGAGGCAAAATTACAATTTTTTTCAAAATAATCGGTTAAATTTTTGCTTGTAAAATGGATTTTTATACCTTTGTCGCGAACAAAGAATTAATAACTATGGCAAAAATGAACGAAGAACCGACTCCCGGATTGCATAATGTGTTGGCAGCGGGCACTTTATTAACAGGAAAAGTTGAAACGGAATCCGATTTTCGTCTCGACGGACGAGTGGACGGGGAAGTGCACTGTAAGGGAAAAATAGTAATAGGTCCAAAAGGTCATGTAAAAGGCAATATTGTTACCGATAATGCCGAAATATTTGGTACGGTCGAAGGCTCCATTCGCGCACGCGAGCGCCTTATTCTTAAATCTACCGCTATCATTACCGGCGATATTTTCATTCAAACGCTTGAAATAGAGCCGGGCGGGAAACTAAACGGTTCCTGTTCCATGAACGGAAAAGATTTGGGAGCAAAACCCGCTTATACGCAAAATATCAGTACGGACAAGAAACAGGATTGATATCTATCTTCCTGAATTTTTGATGATTGCAGCAATTTTTCTGTTGAAAAACCTGATTTGAAGAAGTTGCTCAAGCGTGATGTGCATGCGATACCGCCAATAATGATTCGGATTGGCGGGCACATTCATGTGCGCTACGAACTGTTTGTACGGATAACTAAACGTGGGCAGAAGTCGTTTGCTTCGGATATTGATACCGTTATCGCTGATACACTGCTTGATATGTGGAATTTTTTCGAGAATGAACATGTCTATTTCGAAAAAGACCCCGGAAATCTACGAACAAATACCGGAAAAGCGCACACCGCAACACAGAGGAAAGAATACACTGATCAACAGTCTCAAAATCATCCGCAAACAGGTGGAGGAATATGAAGAACAGGTGAAGGAACAGGCGAAAAGACTGCAAAAAGACAAAATGAAACTGTGAAAGTCATAAATTACTGTTTATTATTCCTTTCAGCATCCAGTTCCTGTGTCAGCCTTTGGTTTTCTTTCTGCAGATACGCGATGAAATCCTGCAAATTTTTCAACAGCGAATCGGGAATGTTATAATATGTACTGAACAAATTTCCCGAATTTTCCGTGAGCGTCGAATTTTCATAGACTATGGACACCTGTTTTTCATCCTCTTCAAAAATATCATCCCTTTCCACCTGCAGAAAGGCAGCCAGTTTATCCCATTCTTTCGGTATAATCGCCGTGATTCCGTTTTCCTTGCGGCTGTAATTGGAGACGTCCGTGTAAATCACATCCGCCAGTTGCTGCTGGGTATATCCTTTTGATTGCCGTATGTTCCTAAGTTTTGTCTTTTGCATGGCGAAAATTTTTAATATAATGCCGCAAAAGTACGTGTTTTTTTACAAATAAACAATTAACAGGCAGTCTATTTGCCGGCATGTGTACAGATTTGTACAAATTTGCGCAAAAATGTGTGCAAATTTGCGTAAATGTGTACACGAAATATGCACAAAAATTGCAAATCATTTTTATCGAAAACAGGTTTTTATGAAATACTTTTGCAAAAAAATTAGCGTGTATTTACGGAAGAATTAAACTAAAAAAACATTTATTGCCATGGAATCAAATAAGGTAGAAGTGAAGGCAAACGTGGGCGGGAAAGACTGTTATGTCATCAAACTCCGTCTGGAACAGGGATTCAACAGTCACCACACGATGGATCTGGTCGTGGACTATAACGACCTTGATTCGTTATGGATGGAGTCTCCCGCCGGGATTTTCGAATTGCTGGGAAAGGATGTTGAAATAGAAATGAAGCACCGCGACGGCAAGGGTGTAAACCTGTTCAAGGGCATGATAACCGGCGCATCGGTCATCGGTCATCACGGCGGGCAGAATCACATACGGATTTCCGGGTGCAGTCCAACGGCAAAACTGGACGGCTCAAAAACGATGGATTCGTTTATGGACATGACACTCAACGGCATCGTGTCGGAAGCAGTCGGGACTTCGGGAAACGGGGGTGAAGTAACTCCCCAGCCCAAATTCACGGGAAAAATAGATTACATCTGCCAGTACGGCGAGACCTGTTTCGAGTTTCTGAACCGGCTCAGTTGGATATACGGGGAATGGTTTTTCTACGACGGACAGAAATGTTATTTCGGAAAACAGGACGGCAAGGAAGAAGATGCGACCTTCGAGAGCGAGATAACAACGTTTGACTTGGGCGCGAACCTTGTACCCTCCATGATGGAGCGCTACCACTATCTCGTTCATGACGACCGCAAAACCGAAAAAAAAGCCCCCGATCCGGGCACCGCGGGCTACCATTCGGTAGCGCAGGGCAGGTCGTCGGCGATCTATACCTCCGAAGCAACGCTTCCCTTAGAGGTGACGGCGCTGAACGAGAAGGAACTGGAAGATGTTGTCAAGGCGGAGAAAAACCGCGCCACATTCAGCATGCTCACGATTAGCGGCACGTCCCAGACCAGCAAGGTAAAAATCGGCGGGAAGATAAAGGTAAAACTCCCCGAAAACATGCAGACCACCAAGAAGGACGTTGATACTTTTCTGGTTACATCGGTCGTGCACGAGTTCGACTTAAAGGCAGAATACCGCAATACATTCGTCGGGATTCCGTCCACAGTGGAAAATATCCCCATGAAACGGATAGACTTCCCGAAGGCTTATCCGCAACTGGCGCTTGTCAAGTTCAACAATGATGAAAAGAAACTGGGACGCGTGAAGGCTGAATTCCAGTGGCAGAAGGAAAAAGGAAAGACAACCAACTGGATACGTGTTCAGACGCCCGACGCGGGTCCCAATCCCGATGCCAGGAAATACAAGGATAAAGTGCCTAAAAACAGGGGCTTCGTCTTTATCCCCGAAGAAGACGATATCGTAATGATTAATTTTGAATATGGCGATCCCAACCGTCCCTACGTGGCGGGCAGTATTTTTTCGGAAAAGGCAAGCCTGGGAGGAAAGGACAACAATAAAACCAAGAGCATCACCACACGCAGCGGCGCAACGATAATTATTGACGACGACGAAAACAGGGGCAGCATTACCATCAAGGACCCCAGCGGAAACACCTGGTACATGGACGGCAACAAAAACACCACCGTCACCGCCCCCGCAACCCTCACGCTCAATGCCACGGACATCAAGGTAAACGCCAGCAATTCCATTGACGTAAAGGCGTATCCGGATACGGCAAAGGACGGGATGCAGCCCGGCGTTGGCAAGATAACCGTGCTGGCAAAGGAAAACATCATGACCAACAGCGAAGAAGGAGACATCGCCACAACAGCGGAAAACGGCGATATCACCCAGTCGGCAGACAACGGGCTGTTCGCCGTGTCGAGCAGGGAAACCACAATGGACAGCAAGGGCAACACAACCGATTATTCGGGCGGCGTGTTCAGGATTACAGGCGCATCGGATGTGATAATCAACAAATAGCGGCGCGATGGAAACGAAGGAATACGAAATGCTGCGTTCGGAAGAATCGGAACTCATGGGCGGAAAAGCCGAAAACACGGTGAAATCGGAGTTTACGGTGTCTTTTGAGAGAAAGCGTGAAGGCATGGACTGCTATCATTACAGGGTAACGCATCACAGCCAGACAAACCATAAGGGACTGTACCTGTGGGCGGAAGACCTTTTGCCGCTCACCGAATACCTTGAAATAGGAGTCTCCGGGGAAACCGGACGGATTGGGAAGATATTCAACCTCAGCGACATAAACGCTTTCTGGACAGGTAAATTATGGAATAGAATCCGGAAAAAACACGACGGCGAAGACAACTGCGACGCCATGCTCGACAACATTTCCGCCGTGCTGGAAGACGGTGAACGCTTTGCGGAGACGCTGCGCTACGCCCCGCCGTTTTCACTGCTGTTTGCGGGCGTGGACATGGATTTGGAAAATCCCGCGGAACGCCAAAGCCGGATGACGGGCTTTGCCGGAATACCCTTTTTGCCGCTGATTATCAGGGACGAAATCACGGAAACAACGGAAAAGGGATGCCGGTACGAAATAAAATCGGAAGGAAAAATAGACGGAAAGTTGTTTGACCGCGGGAAATATCTTACCTTTGTGCGCAAGTTGCGCGACGAGCCTTTGGCGAAAGGCGACACCGAAACGCGACACACGGAAAGATACCTGCTGGACGGCAATCTGCGGATGTGTACCGGAATGCTGCTGCAC
>JAITMT010000335.1 GCA_031277235.1 Tannerella sp. | reverse complement strand
CAAAAAAATAAAAAAATATCAAAAAAATACTTACATTTGCACGATTTTAGCAATGAAGTATGAAACATCTTGTCACAGCTCCGCACGATTTAATTGCCGATATTACGTTGCCTTCTTCCAAGAGCATCAGTAATAGGGTGCTTATTACCAATATTTTAAGCAGACAGCCCAGAGAGATTGAAAACATATCCGTTTGCGACGATACCCACGTCATGATCAGCGCGCTCACGCGAAACGAGCACGAGATAGACGTGAAGGGAGCAGGCACGGCGATGCGTTTTCTCACGGCATATCTGTCGTGCAAGCCCGGAAAATGGACGCTGACGGGGACGGAGCGCATGAAAAATCGTCCGATAAAGTTGTTGGTCAATGCGTTGCGTTCGGTCGGCGCAAGAATCGAGTATCTGGAAAAAGAGGGTTTTCCGCCCCTGCGCATTGCGGGACATACGTTGTCCGGCGGCGAGGTCGTTTTGGACGGCAGCGTGAGTTCGCAATATATTTCCGCGATGCTACTCGTTGCGCCGATTATGGTCAACGGTTTGCGGTTGCATCTCAAGGGAGAAATTATTTCAAAACCTTATATCAATTTGACTATCAAACTGATGCGAAAATACGGCGTCATTGTTTACGAGGAAGGTCAGACTTTCGCCGTTCCGCCGCAGCAATATTCGTGCATGGATGATTTTACGGTCGAATCGGACTGGAGCGCGGCGTCGTACTGGTACGAAATGGTGGCGCTCAGTCGGGACGAAAACGCCGAAGTGCGATTGTCGGGGCTGCAACAGGACAGTTTGCAGGGCGATTCGGAGATTGTGAGGATTTTTGAGGGACTGGGCGTAAACACGACGTTCACCCCGACGGGGGTAACGCTTTCCAAATGCAAGCCAACTCTCAGAAAACCGGTGATTTATGATTTTATCACGATGCCCGATATGGCTCAAACGGTAGCCGTTACCTGTTGCATGTTGGATATTCCGTTTATATTCAACGGAGTACAAAGTTTGAGAATCAAGGAAACCGACCGTTTGGAGGCGCTCAAGAACGAATTGGCGAAATTGGGATTTCCGCTGCTGATTCACGACGACAGGATTTTGGAATGGCGCGGCGACCGTTGCGAAGCGGACGCTAATCCCCTCATAAACACGTATGAAGACCACCGCATGGCGCTGTCTTTTGCGCCGGTTACGCTTCGATTGCAGGAAGGTATTCGCATCGCCGATCCCGAAGTGGTCTCGAAAAGTTATCCGAATTTCTGGGACGATCTGCAACAGGCTGGTTTCCAAATCGAAACACTGGAATGAAATGATGGATATTTTGCAATATTCCTTTTTTCAAAATGCGCTTGCGGCAAGTCTTTTTGTTGCCGTAAGTTGCGGAATTGTAGGAACTTACATAGTAGCGCGGAGGATTGTTTTTATCAGCGGCGGGATTACGCACGCTTCTTTCGGCGGGCTGGGTATCGGGTTTTATCTCGGTATAAGTCCCTTACTGTCAGCGCTTATATTTGCCATACTGTCGGCTTTCGGCATTGAATATATCAGTCAATCAGGCAGTTACAAGCGAATCCGCGAAGACTCCGTGATTGCCGCCGTCTGGTCGCTGGGAATGGCTATCGGCGTGATTTTCATCTTTTTAACGCCGGGCTACGCGCCCAATCTTTCGTCCTATCTGTTCGGAAATATCCTGACGGTTACGCGAACGGATATTATTCTGATGGCTGCATTGACCGCCGTCGTGATGACCGTGTTCGTCATGGAGCGGAAAACCATTCTCTACACGGCTTTTGACCGCGATTTTGCGATTACGCAGCGGCTTCCCGTGCGTTTTATCGAATATTCCATGATGTTTTTTATTGCCGCCACGATTGTCGTATCCATCAATTTAGTCGGTATCATGCTGTTAATGAGCCTGCTGACGATTCCGCAGATGACGGCAAACATGTTCACTTCAGACTACAAAAAAATCACCGTAATCAGTTGTATATTAGGATTTATCAGCTGTATTGCGGGGCTGTTTCTTTCCTATTTCCTGAATATTCCGTCGGGAGCGTTCATTATTTTGGTATTGATTGTCATTTTTCTCATTTCCAAGGGTTTCATTGCGATTTTGAAGATTTGAATTGCACGGAATGCAATAAATCGCCCGATTTTCAGTTATTAAGTAGTTGAAATGTGTCTTTTTATGACCGGAAAAAGGAAAAAATGGCTTTACAGGATGATTGTTGCGGTGTTGGTCATGGCAATATTCGGGGCGTGCAGTTCTCGCAAGAATACTGCATCGAGCCGTTTTTTCAATGCGCTGAACTCGCGCTACAATATTTATTATAACGGCAAAATGTCGTTCGACGAGGCATTGAAAGCGCAAAACGACGGTTACAAGGAAAATTACACGGAGCAGATTGTGATGTTTCCCGTGAGCAACATTTACAAACAGGAAAAAACGACCGACGGCGGACCGTTCAACCGTGCTATTCAGAAAGGCGAAAAAGCCATTAAACTTCACTCTATCAGGGAGAAACCGCCTCGAAAACCGGGCTGGCAAAACGATCCCGTGCAAGTGAGATTGCAACAACAGGAAGAATACAATCCGTTTTTGAAAAATTGCTGGCTGTTAATGGCTGAAAGTCAGTATTATAACGGTGATTTTTTGACTGCCGCCGTAACATTTTCCTACATCGCGCGCCATTATGCAACCGACCCCGAAGTCGTGGCGAAAGCGCGTATCTGGCAGGCACGCTGCTATTCGGAAATGGCTTGGGACTACGAAGTGAACAATGCACTGAACCGGCTGAAAGAGAGCGGAATACCACGAAAACAGCAGAGAGATTATAATAAGATGTACGCGAACTATATGATTCGCACGCAAAAACTGGAAGAAGCCATTCCCTATCTGCAAAGTTCCATCAAGAGCGAGAAGAACAAGCGGCAACGTTCGCGGATCCGGTATTTGCTTGGTCAGATATATCAAACCCTTGATAAAAAGGATCTTGCTTACGAAACATACAACAAACTGGCGAAGTCGAATCCGCCGTATGAAATCGAATTTTCGGCGCGGATTCGTCAGACGGAAGTTTTTCCGGGCGGAAATTATCAGAAAGTTATCCGGATGCTCAAAAGCATGGCGAAAAGCGATAAGAATCAGGACTTTCTCGACCAGGTCTATTACGCCATGGGTAACGTTTACATGACCCGTCAGGATACTGTGCAGGCGATTGAATGTTACAGGGAAGGCATTGAAAAAAGTACGCAAAACGGTATGGATAAGGCAATTTGCCAAATCCGGCTCGGAGATATTTATTTCACGCAAAAAGATTATATCAACGCCCAACCGTGTTTCAGCGGCGCCATGGCGGGGATTCAGAAGGAATACAAAGACTATCAGCGGGTTGCCAAACTTTCGGAGACATTGGACGAGTTAGTCGTTCATTATGAGAACGTTCATTTGCAGGACAGTTTGCAGACGCTCGCTAAAATGCCTGAAAAAGAGCGGCTTGCCGTGATTGATAAAATCATCGAACAGGTCATCGAGGAGGAAAAAAGGGCAGCCGAAGAAGCCGAAAAAGAGGAATACCTTGCCAATCAGGCGTCTATGGGCTCCAATATGAATAGAACCCAGCAAATCAACATGCCTTCGATGCCCATGGGTGGCGGCGGCGACAATTCGTTCTATTTTTACAATCAACAGACTGTTGTTCAGGGAAAAACACAATTCCAGAACAAATGGGGCAAACGTACGCTCGAAGACAATTGGCGGCGGCGAAACAAGCGAATGACATTGATGCAAACCGAAGAAAATCAGGATAATAACATGACCGGCAGCGACATACCGGACATTTC
This sequence comes from Tannerella sp., assembly GCA_031277235.1. Lineage (GTDB taxonomy): Bacteria > Bacteroidota > Bacteroidia > Bacteroidales > Tannerellaceae > Tannerella. The sequence continues at coordinate 10,014 of JAITMT010000335.1, read as the reverse complement.
CGAAAATCCAAGCGATACAAGCGCCGTGGCGACGGAGGATACATTGTCCAGCGACCCGAAAACGCACGAATATTATTTGCAGCAAATCCCTATGACAGAGGAAGATATAGAGGCTTCCAACATTATTATCGCCGACGGTTTGTACAATATGGGCATGGTTTACAAGGACCGGCTCGAAGATAAAAATTTGTCGGTTGAGACGTTTGAGGAACTCGACAAACGCTTCCCCGACAACAGCTATCGCCTTGATTATTACTTCCAAATCTATTTAATGGGGCTTCGATACAAGGATGCGGAACTTGCCGAAAAATACAAGAACAAATTGATGACGGAATTTCCTGACAGCGAGTACGCTACGGCTGTTGCAGACCCGAATTACGAGTACAATATGCGCATGATGGACGTTGTGCAGGATTCGATTTATGAAGAAACCTACCACCGTTATTTGGCGGAAGACACGGCTGCCGTTCGACATAATTATCTGAATTTCAGCCAAAAATATCCGCTTTCCGTACTGATGCCCAAATTCATGTTTCTCGACGCGCTGACGTATGTGCAGGCGGGCGACCCCGAAGGTTTCAAGGCGGCGCTGGAGGTTTTGACCGAAAAATATCCGACCGCCGACGTGTCGGAACTGGCGAAGGAAATGCTGAAAGGCTTGCTGAGCGGGCGGCAACTGATGCAGGGCAGTTTCTCGACGATGACCTGGAATCTGCGTTTCGGCGCGAATCCGGACGGGTCGCTGTCGGCTGAGGATTCAGCGCGTATTTTCTCTGATAATAAGGATATTGCGCATCGTTTACTGCTTGTTTACACCCGCGGCGCGTTAGACCGCAACCAACTGCTCTATGCCGTAGCTGCGTACAATTTTGCCAATTTCCGCGTCAAAGGCTTCGATTTGGGTTTTGAAGACGTCGGGAATATTAGCATGATGACTGTCAGCGGTTTCAATAATTTTACCGAAGTAATGGATTATTATCGAATGATTTACGGTGAAAACGGCTATGCGTCTGCGATGGATGAGTTCGTTACGTTCTTCCCGATTTCCGATGAAAATTACGATATTTTGATGCACGGCAAGACGTTTGAGGAATATATGTCGTTCTTCCTGAAAAATCATGGCGAACAGTATCCCGAACTGGCTAATCGCTGGAAAATCAGGGTAGAAACAGATTTGGAAGAAGAAATTTTACAAAATCCGGAAGAAAATATTTCGGAAGAGGAACAGACACCGGAACAGGAAACCGTCATTCCGCAAAACGAAACCGTCCGACAACAGGAGACTATTCCCGATGATATTGAAGAAGTTATCAATCAGCGAATTGACTCGTTGAAATCTCGCGAAACAGAGATAGAAAGCGAAGAACGGGCGCTCGCGACGGATTCAATCGCCAACGCCGAGGAAGAAGAACGCCCGAAAGCGAAAGGCGAAAATATTTTCCAGCGCCTCTTCAAGAAAGTCAAGGAATCCAAAGAATATCAGTCCATTGAGCAGGGCATCAACACCGCAAAACAACTCGCCCAAGAAGACAGCATCCCGACCGATACCGTGGCTGAAAATCAGCCGTTGCAGCGTGTTGACGGCGAATTGACTTTCGATCAGTTGCAGGAAATCCGCAAACAGGAAGCCGCCGCGCAAGCCGTTCTGGATTCCATCAGCAACGCAACGACTGACAGTGTGAAAGTTACGACCGCCGAAACGAAAAAGCAGCAAGCCGCAGAGCGCGAAAAATTACGCAAGGAAAAGGAAAAAGCTGCTAAGGAACGCCTCCGCGAAAAGGAAAAAGCCGCCAAAGAGAAACTTCGTCAGCAAAAAAAGGCGCAGCAAGAAAGGGAACGCGCCCGCCAAAAAGCCCTTCGGGAAAAAGAAGCCGCCGCCAAGGCTAAGAAGAAGGGGAAATAAAGAAGTTTTTCATTCCTGTTCCGCCGGTTCCTTCAGTTTTTTATTCATTGCTTCAAATTCTTTTTCGGTGTTTTCCAACTGTTTTTTCTGTGAGGAAACAAGTATTCCTTGAAAATATTTACTTTGTTCAGCGAAAAAAAAACATGACTGTCCTGCCTCATAAGAGGGAATTTTAGCAAATTGAGAGTTGGAATGCAACAAAATTTTGATGCGTCAACCTTGCTCCATTTGTGAAATATCAATTTTTTCGCGTAACTTTGCGGCTATAATTTAAGTCTGTTTTTATGAGTATCGAGATTAAAGAAGTAAGAACCAGCAAGGAACTCAGGCAGTTCGTCAGATTTAACATTGACCTTTACAGGGACAGTCCGTATCATGTGCCCGGTCTGATTGACGAGGAGATGATGACGCTGTCGAGAGAGAAGAATCCGGCGTTTGAAACGAGCGAAGCGATTTATTTTCTGGCGTTTAAGGATAAAAAAATAGTCGGGCGGATTGCCGGAATGATTGTGCACAAGAGCAATGAAATCTGGGGACAGAAGCACGCGCGTTTCGGATTTGTTGATTTTATTGACGACGCGGCGGTGGTTGACGCCCTGTTCGATGCAGTCATAAAATGGGCTAAGTCCAAGGGAATGAATGCCTTGCAGGGTCCCATGGGATTTACCGACATGGATCACGAAGGCATGTTGATACACGGATTCGACCGGCTCGGCACGATGGCGACGATTTACAACTATCCGTATTATCCGCAACACATGGAAAGACTGGGCTTTATGAAAGATCAGGACTGGAAGGAGTATATCATTTATATCCCGAAAGAAATTCCGGAAAGACACCTGCGAATCGGAGACATCGTACAAAAAAAATACGGATTGAAAGTGTTGAAATTCAAGAAACGCAAGGAAATTTGGCCCTACGCGAACCGGATTTTCGAGACGCTGAATAACGCCTATAAACCGCTTTACGGGTTTACGCCGCTGACGGAAAAGCAGATAGAATATTATGTAAAAATGTATATTCCAATGTTGCGTTTGGATTTGATTACATTGATTATCAGGGAATCGGACGATACGGTTGTTGGATTTGGCATCACGTTGCCCAGCCTTTCGCCGGCGTTGAAAAAGGCAAAAGGAAGCATGTTGCCGATCGGTTTCATCTACCTCCTGAAAGCCTTGTACGCCAAGCCCAAGGTCATAGATTTATACCTGATAGGCGTGTTGCCGGAGTATCGAAATAAGGGAGTTAATGCTTTAATTCTGAATGATTTAATTGCTGTTATGAATTCGCTGGGCAGCGAATATGCGGAATCGAATCCCGAACTGGAAACGAACACCGCCGTGCAGTCGCAGTGGGATTATTTTAAAACCGAACACCACAAAACGAGGAGGGCTTTTATAAAGGAAATTTGATTATGAGTGAGTTAGATATTAAACAGGAAAGAAAGTACGGCGACGAACAGATTATTAAAAAGGAGTGGCGTGAACAGATGCGGCTACGTCCGGGTATGTGGATTGGAGGCGTGGGCGACGGTTCATCACCCGACGATGGTATTTATGTGCTTCTTAAAGAGGTGATAGACAATTCAATAGATGAATATATGATGGGATACGGCAAGAGTATCAACATCACCATTGAGGAGGGGACGGTTACAGTGCGTGATTTCGGGCGAGGCATACCGCTTAATAGCGTTGTGGATGCTTCAAGTCAGCTTTATACAGGTGCAAAATATGAAAGTGAGGCTTTTATAACTTCCATTGGGCTTAATGGAGTGGGTATCAAGGCAGTAAATGCGCTCAGTACGAATTTCAAAATAGCCAGTTACCGCGACGGTCAAGGAAAGGAAGCGGAATTTAGCAAGGCAGAGTTAATCCGTGAATCGGACATCTTTTCAACGACGGAAAAAAATGGCACTATTGTTACTTTTACTCCTGATAACCAGATATTTGTAAATTATGCTTTTCAGGAAGAAATCATCCGGACGAAACTCAAGAATTATGCCTATCTGAACTCGGGTCTGGCAATTTATTGCAACGGCGAGAAATTCCAGTCCAAGAACGGGCTTGCCGACCTGCTGAACGAAAATATAACGACCGAGCCGCTTTATCCCATCATTCACCTCAAAGGCGAGAGCATAGAAATGGTTCTGACGCACGTCAATCAGTACGGCGAGGAGTTTTATTCCTTCGTCAACGGGCAATATACGAAGGACGGAGGTACTCATCAATCCGTTTTCCGGGAGACTATTAGCCGGGTAATCAAGGAGTTCTATAATCGAAACTTCGAATATTCCGACATCCGGAGCGGTATGGCGGCGGCTATCAGTATCAAGATTCAATCGCCCGATTTCGCCAATCAGACGAAAACGAAAATGGTTTCAAGGGATATGGGACCGGAAGGACCAACAGTCGTTAAATTCATCGGCGATTTCATCAAAAGGGAATTGGACAATTATCTGCATAAAAACCCCGAAACCGCTGATATTCTGCTGAAAAAAATCATCGAATCCGAAAAGGAACGCAAGGCGATTGCGGGCGTAACAAAATTAGCGCGCGAACGCGCCAAAAAGGCAAGCATAAACAACAAGAAATTAAGGGATTGCCGCGTTCATCTGAACGATTTTAAAAACAACGACAAGGAAAATACGGCAATTTTTATCACGGAGGGCGATTCAGCAAGCGGCTCCATCACCAAGAGCCGGAATCCGAATTTGCAGGCGGTTTTCAGTCTGAGAGGCAAGCCGTTAAACAGTTTTGGACTGACCAAAAAAATCGTTTACGAAAACGAGGAATTTAATTTGTTGCAGGCGGCGCTCAACATCGAGGACGGCATCGAGGGGCTGCGCTACAACAAAGTGATTATCGCGACCGACGCCGACGTGGACGGTATGCACATCCGGCTGCTGATTATCACCTTTTTCCTGCAATTTTTTCCCGATTTAATCAAGAAAAATCACGTGTACATCCTGCAAACGCCGCTTTTCAGGGTGCGCAACAAGCAAAAAACGCTGTACTGCTACTCCGAAGAAGAAAGGAAGGCGGCAATCCGGGAAATCGGTAAAAATCCGGAAATCACTCGTTTTAAGGGACTTGGAGAAATTTCACCCGATGAATTTCGCAATTTTATCGGCGAAGACATGCGCCTCGACCCCGTAAAAATGAAGAAGGAAGACCTCATCAAGGAGATGCTGGAATTTTACATGGGCAAGAATACGTCTGACCGTCAGAATTTTATCATCGAGAATCTCGTTATCGAAGAGGATTTGGCAAGTTGAAAAATATGAAAAGAGCGATTTTTACAGGAACTTTCGACCCTTTCACGATCGGGCATTACGCATTGCTGAAGCGCGCGTTTGCCATTGCCGATGAAATTATCATTGCCATTGGCGTTAATATTGAGAAAGATACGATGTTTACGCTCGAAGAGCGGGTCGAAGCCATCAGCGCAATTTATCAGGATGATTCACGGGTTAAAGTCGTGACATACAATAATTTGACCGCTGATTTTGCGAGAGAGGTAAACGCGGATTATATTTTGCGCGGCGTGCGGAATCTCGCCGATTTCGAGTACGAAAAAAACATGGCGGATATTAACCGGAAACTAACAGGTATTGAGACAATTGTATTGTTTTCCGAGCCTGAATATGAATATGTCAGTTCAAACTTAGTGCGCGAACTGAAAAAATTTAACAAAGATATTACAAATTTAATTCCCAACGTAAAATGAAAAAAACAAAAGCAGTATTTATTATATTATTAATCAGTACTTTACCTGTTCTATCGCAGAGGCGGGCGCAAACGCAGGAAGAAAGAGACTATGTGCAAAAATTGGTAACTGCCTATCAGGCAATTACGAGTTTATATGTTGATAAAACGAACGATACAAAAATTGTCGAGGACGCCCTGACGGGTATTCTGGAAAAGTTAGACCCGCATTCTTCCTACACCAACGCCGAGGAAACGCGCAAAATGAACGAACCGCTCGAGGGAAACTTCGATGGCATTGGTATTCAGTTCAATATGCTGACCGACACGCTGTATGTGATACAGGTGATTTCGGGCGGACCGTCGGAAAAAGTCGGTATTTTGCCCGGCGACCGCATGATTTATGTGGATGACAGCCTGATAGCGGGAGTTAAAATGCCCAGTACGGACGTAATGAAGAAGTTACGGGGCAAAAAAGGTACGGAAGTAACGGTGCAGATAAAACGCAGCAACAATCCGGAATTGCTTAAATTCAAGATTATCAGGGATAAAATTCCCGTATATAGCCTCGATGCATCGTATATGGCTGATAAACAGACGGGTTATATCCGCCTGAGCCGTTTTGCCGCTTCCACTCCGGACGAATTTCGCAAGGCGCTGGAGGAACTGAAAAAGCAGGGCATGAAAAACTTAATCCTTGATTTACAGGATAATGGCGGCGGTTATCTGAATATTGCATATGACCTGGCGGACGAATTTTTAGACAAGGAAAAATTGGTCGTTTACACGAAAGGCAACGCACAACCCCGTCAGGATGCGGTTTCGACGTCGAAAGGCATGTTTGAGACCGGCAAACTCGTCATTATGGTCAATGAAACGTCGGCTTCGGCAAGCGAAATTTTGGCGGGCGCCGTTCAGGATTGGGACAGAGGCGTTATCGTCGGCAGACGGACTTTCGGTAAAGGATTGGTACAGAGACCGATCATGCTGCCCGACACTTCGATGATCCGGCTGACGGTGGCGCGCTATTATACTCCTTCGGGGCGAAATATCCAGAAACCGTATGAAAGCGGTAATATTGAGGCATATAACCACGATTTGATAGACCGTTTCAACCACGGCGAACTGATGAGCGCAGACAGTATTCATTTCCCTGATTCCCTGAAATATACGACGCTCGTGAGCCATCGCACCGTGTATGGCGGTGGCGGCATCATGCCCGATATTTTTATCCCGATTGATACCACGCGCAGCACCGATTATCACAGCAAACTTGGGCGCTACGGAATCATTTACAAAACGGCGATGAATTACATAGATAGCCATCGCAAGGAAATGAATACGAAATATTCTGATTTCAAGAAGTTTAACGAAAAATTTGAGATAACGGAGGGTATGTTGGGAACCATGAAACAAATGGCAGCCGACGAAAAAATCGAGTATAACGAAGAGCAGTTCAATCAATCCAAAGCCTTGATTTCGTTGCAGATAAAGGCATACATGGCACGTGATTTGTTTGATACGAGCGAATTTTTTCAAACGGTCAACGGGGAAAGCGACACCTACCGGAAAGCCCTTGAAATCATCAACGACGACGGGTTGTACCGGAAGATTTTGAGCGAGGAGTGACGTCATGGAACGACCGGAATGTGATGAAATCAATTTTCTGTACAAGGCGCACATTCGCGAACTTTTTGCGTATGCGCGACATTTCGGTTTCTCAAAAGAAGTGGCGATGGACGCCATTCACGATGTTTTTTGCCGGGTGATTGCGCAAAAAGAGCAGTTATCCGAAATTCGGAATGTCCGCGCCTATTTGTTGCAGTCGCTGAAAAACAGACTGTTGAATATCTATAAATCGGAGGTTTCGACCGTAGAATTGCCGACCGGAAACGACTCGGACGAACTTCCGTTTACCTTGGAAGTAACGATTGAAGACGTGATGATTCAGCAGGAAGAAGACGAAAAAATAAGGCGGAAAGTAGAAAAATTGCTGCAAAGCCTCACCGACCGGCAACGCGAAATCATCTACCTGCGTTATATGCAAGAACTTGAATATGAGGAAATAGCAAAAATAATGAACATCACGGAACCGGCTTGCCGAAAACTGGTGCACAAGGCGATTGCCAAGATGCGCGAAGTGGGGGTAACAGTTATTTTACTCTGTTTATATTTAAATTTTTAAGTTTTGGCGCAGATAAGGTTTACATAATGATTTGAAGTCCGTCAATACGCTCGAAATGTTTGCGGTTGAGCGTTGCCAGCGGTAAATTGTTTCTGATGGCAGTGGCGGCAATCAACAGGTCGGGAATATCTACTACTTTATTTGCGCGTTTCAGGTTTTGCTGTATTTTGACGGCTATCTGCGCTGTCTTGCTATCGAAAGGGAATATGGTTATTTTATCGAAAAATTCATTCCAAAATATATTCTGTATTTCGGTGCTGCCCATGTAAATCTCATATTCCGAAATTGCAGACACGGAAAACAGCATATACCGTTCTGTAAGTTGATAAAACAAACTCTTTGCCTTATTTTTCTTGCGATAATAATCAATCAGAACGGAAGTGTCTAAACAAATCAGTTTGTTCTCCATTGATTAAAATCTTTGCGGTTTTGCTTGAATTTATCATACTGTTCAGCCGACATGACCGGCGCTGAAAGTATAAATTTCTGAAAATCAGTAATATCCTTTACAGATCTTGTCTGAATATATTTATCTGAAATTTCATTTTTTATTCTTTCAATTTGATTGGCAGGCATTTGCCTGATAAGCCCCATTATTTGCTCGTAATTTATTTGCATTGTCATTTCCATAAATCATTCATTTAAAAAGACTGACAAAGATAACACATTTTTATAAAATGAACAAATTGAAGCTAAAATTGAACGTAATTTTGTGAACAAGGCAATCAAAAAAACTGCCGGGAAAGCCTCGCCTGTCGCGTTTTTTTCATTTTTTGAAATTTTTTTTCCAAAAAGAGGGAACAAAAATCACGTTGCGTTGTCTTACACAAAAGACGATACCATGACTCAAAAACAGACATACGCAGATTTTTTGACCGATGACGAGTTTGTCCGCTGGCGACTGACGGATGACGAAGAACTCGAAAACTTCTGGAAATCATATATTTCCGAAAAACCGGAACTTCACGATGAATTTGCCAAGGCGATACAATATTTTTCCAGGATACGGTTCAAGGACGATTCTTTGTCCGAATCGGATTCCAACCGGTTGTTGCAGCGGATTCAGGATTCGCTGGCGACGGCGGACGTCAAAAAACGTACAACAAAACTGTGGATACGCTATGTTACAGCCGCGTGCGTCGCGCTGGTTATCGGATATTCAACGTATTCGTACCTGTCAAAACGGGACGGAAAACCGGTTGAGGCTGAAAATATCATTACGGGCGAAAATCTGGAAGAACAGGATATTAAATTGATTACCAATGCCCAAACGACGACTTTTGCCAGCAATATAGATATTAATGTAGGGAAGGACGGAGCGGTTACGGTCAAGGACGCCGAAGGAGAGAAACAAATCGTAACCGACGCGGAAGCCCTGAATAAAATTGTCGTTCCCTACGGCAAGCGCTCCAAACTCGAACTGGCGGACGGCACGAAAGTGTGGATCAATTCGGGATCCATGCTGGAATTTCCAAGCCGGTTTACGGGAAAAACCCGCTCCGTCAATGTTGTCGGCGAAGTATATCTGGAAGTAGCCAAAGACGGTAAACCGTTCATTGTTCATACCTTAAATATGGATGTAAAAGTCTATGGTACAGCGTTTAACGTTTCTGCCTACGCTGACCGGAACGTTGCGTCGGTCGTGCTGGTAGAGGGAAAAGTGAGCGTGAAAGCCGCCCGTTCAGACGAAGAAATGATGATGCAGCCGCAGGAAATGGCGTCGTTTCTCAACAACCGGCTCTATAAGGAAACCGTTGATGTGCTGAGATATACGAGTTGGAAAGACGGTTATCTGCTGCTGAATCAAACGCCTTTCGCGGAAATACTGGAACAGTTGGAACAGTATTACAATCTGTCGTTCGACGTCAGGGAAAACGTGAATCTGCGGAATATCACCTGTACGGGAAAGATCTATCTGTCTGACAATCTGGATGATGTGCTGAAAACCATTTCGCTCCTGTCATCCACGCAATACGAACGGGAAAACAACAAAATTTTTATTGAATATTAAACTAAAAAAATGTGATATGCCTATGAAAAATCTGATTTATTTAATCGCCCTGCTGTTCTTCGGAACGCAATTTCTGTTTGCCGAAAATGTTTTTTCGCAACGGGCAAAATTCAGTTTCAACAAATCCAACGTTACGATCAATGAACTGATTACCTTCATTGAAAATAACAGCGACTATGTTTTTGTCTTCTCCGACAACACGCGGCAGTTA
>JAITMT010000314.1 GCA_031277235.1 Tannerella sp. | reverse complement strand
CTCCGCCATAGTCGCCGCCCGTACCCAGCGTGCCTTCCGGATCGGTATTTCCGTCCACCGGATTGCCAAGCACCACATCCCAGTTGGCAGCGTCCTTGCCGGACTGCGGGACAATCTTGAAATAGCCCGACATCTGAACGATGATGCTGAAAATCGGGTCGTCATACACATCCTGCGTGCTGTGGGAGAACTTGTAGGCGTCCAGACCGCCCATATCCCAGCCGTTCACATCGCCTATCAGGTAGTATGCCGATTCGATCACGACATTTGAATAAGGCGTAACGCTGTTGTTGAACATCGCCGGCGTGGGAATCATGGACGCCGCAGAGCCGTCCTGAATGTAGAAATAATGCCGGAAATAAACGGTATGCGCAACGGGCGCTTTCGTGTTGAACAGCGTTTTCACCGCTTCGCTCAAATCGGAAGAACGCGCTGTCGCCGCGTTGTTGGCGCTTGTCGTGGGCAATTCCACCACGTTTTGGAAATCCTGCGTATCGGATATCTCCGTTCTGAAGACAACCGTCGCGCCTTCCGCCAGCGCCGGCGTAGCCGTCGCCCTTACTACTTGCAATTCCCTCTCCTCGCCCGTAATCACCAGAGCGGCGCTCAAATCACTGCCTGCGACGATGGTAAAGCCGTCTATCACCTGTGGGGCTTCCTGCGGATACGACTCCGGGGGAGTCACATTCAGACCGATATCTTCCGTACATGCGGAAAAACCGACGGCAAGAAGCGTTGCTAAAAAGAAATATATTTTTTTCATTGTCTATCTGATTTTATGTTTCTACTCAATTCTACCTGTTTTTTTCGTGAAGTTGATGTACAGTTTCTGACCGACGCTTCCGGTAACTCTCTCCTGGTCGGAATCGTTTCCTCTGTAAACCAATGTTCCGTTGAATACCATAAATTCGGAACGCCACCATTCGCCCAGCACGAGACCGATGCAGGCGCGAACGCCGCCGTCGCTTTCGCCGGCAGAAGCGCCGACAAATGCCGGTGAGACAAAGTCCGCATCAGCGCCCAACGACAGGGCGGGAACCGTGAACAGGCGCGGCTCGTCAAAGGTATCCCATCCGCCGGACACGGGTCCGGTCAGGTAAACATTCGGAGCAAGGAATTGTACGTGATAAATATAGTCGCGACCCGAAATTTCGGTCGTTACCGCGACGATATACCAGCCGGGATTGCCGATGACGATATTGTCTTCGCCGGAAATGCCTGCCAGCGTCCGGGAAGCGTCGTCAATATCGGCGGTTCTCATGCCAAACTCGCCTCCATCCCATGCTTTTGCCGTGTTGAATTTGATTTCGGCGTTGTTGCCGTCGCCGTCCTGTCCCAGATATTGAATAGCCCAGAATTTGCCCGGCGTGCCGTTGAAAGGTACCATTTCGGTTGCAGCATCCCAATTCCAGGCGCCCGCAACGTTTCCAATAATATACATGTTTTCCGGCATGACCATCGGATCCAGCGCAAAGTAACTTTTCACCCTCGGCAATTCAATAATGTTCGACAGCACTTGATGGCTTCCGTCCGACAGTTCGGCGGAGAGCCGCACGTAAACGGGAAACGGCTCCGTCGGGAAATCCGCTTCGTCGGTAACGCCCAGCAAGCCTATGAGGGCAAGAGCCATATCGGTCGCATTGACGTCTATTTTTGCCCGGTTATAGGCAGTCGGGAGCGTCGCAAAATCTGCAAACGAATTGCTCGTCGCAATCTGCACGCGGTAGGTGGTTGCGGCGGTGAAGCCGTACTCCGGTTGCGAGCAGGTCAGTTGAATGGTTTCCGTGTTTCGCAAATCGTACACGCCGGAAACGTAAATCGGCGTATTGAGCACAAAACTGTTCGGCGTCAATGCGACCGGACGGTCTCCTTCCGTTTCGCAAGCCCAAAAGAAAGTCAGGCTCACGAGTAACATGATTATATGATATATTTTTCTCATTGTTCGTCTATTTTAATGTTTAACAATTTTCGGGATTAATAGCCCGGATTTTGCGTTAAATTCGTATTGGCATTGACGTCGGACGCCGGAATCGGGTAGAGGTTGTAATGCGTATCTACCGCGCGTCCTTCCTGCACACCGCCTTTCCATTCCCACAAATAACCGCCGCCGGTGAGTAGTCCGTAACGGATCAGGTCGGTGCGGCGATGACATTCCCAGTAGAGTTCGCGGGCGCGTTCGTCCAAAATGAAATTCGCTGTCATCTGTCCTTCAGTAATATTGGAAACGCCGGCGCGACTGCGCAACTGATTGACGTATCCCACCGCTTCGGCAGTCGAACCGCCGCCGCGTGCCGCTGCTTCGGCATAAATCAAATACTGCTCTGCCAGGCGGAACAGCGGGAAGTCGGTGTCGGCAAAAGCCCTGTCGCCGCTCGCACTGTTGATCACGTTGCCCGGAGTAGAACCGGACTGGATATTCCGATATTTATACGTCATCAAGCCATTGGTGTAGGTGGACGGATCGGCGCCCAACGCCGGATTTTCGCCTACCAGCATGTAACGCCTGTCGTCGGTTCCGAATTTCTGTGTAAACTGTTCGCGCGTCCGGTAGCCGCTCCAGCTGGCATTGTCATAAATTCCCGAATGGATCAGAAGATCCGCATACGTATTTTGATAGTCGCCGTTGAACGTGCAGTTGATCAGGAACGTGGTACCGCCGTTTGTGCGCGTATTTTTGCCGTCGTAAGCAATCGGCAGGATGATTTCGGGATTGTTCAGATTGTTGTCTGCCAGGAATAAATCGGCGTAATTCGGTTTGAGCGAGTAGCCCGCGTCAATTACTTTTTTACTGTACGTGGCGGCGTCAGCCCAGCGTGCCGTTCCGGTATAGACTTCGGCATTCAGATACAGACGGGCGAGCAAAGCCCAAGCCGCAGCCTGGTCGGCGCGTCCGTATTCGTTTGTTCTCGGCGCTTTCAGCAGACCGTTGTCTCCAAGTTCTTTCAATTCGGATTCTATATATTGAAATAAATCGGCGCGACTGATTTGCTCGGGAAGCGATCCCAACACGTCGCTTTCGGTTATGAAGGGCGGATTTCCGAAGACGTCCATCATCGCCCAATAGTCGAATGCCCGGATGAAACGCGCTTCCGCCTTAAACGTCGCGACTTCCGCATTTAAACTTTCGTCGGCATTGCGGATAAACTCGTTGGCATACATGATTTGCATGATCAGGCGATAGTATAAGCCCAATGTAAATTGACCGTCGGTGGTGAAGTTGATAAAGTTCAATTCGGGGACTCCCGCGTCGTTCCACAGACAATGCGCTTCATCGGTAGGCATTTCCTGATGATTGAAAAATGTACGGACGAAATCGGCGTTACTGCCTTCGTCAATGCCGGGAATCGGCAGGTCGGTCTTTCCGCCGGGACCTGAATTTCCGGTGAGCGTGTATGCCGCATAGACTTTTGCCAATGCGTCTTTGGTACCTTCAAACGTGGAAAATACGACTTCCGACGAGGACGTGTTTTCGGGGAAAATATCCAAATCCGTACAGGAAGCGAACATCGCCACAGACGCGATCATTGCTGTTATTTTCAAAATATTCTTTTTCATATTTTATTTCCTTGTTTTAAAATTAAAAATTAAGACTCAAACCCAAACTGAATGTCCGCGGATTCGGATAGAAGTTATTATCTCTGCCGTCCGTCATTTCCGGATCTATTCCGTTGTATTTGGTAACGGTAAACACATTTTGAATCGTGGCGTTGGCGCGTAGATTGGCTTTGCCGTCGAATACTTTTCCAACATCGTAACCCAATTGCAGATAATCCATCTTGAGGAACGAAGCGTTTTGAATGTAATAATCCGAAAGCAATTGACGGTTGAAGAAACCGCTGTTCAATCCATCCACGACATTATTCATCAAAAAGTTATTGGGATTCAGCGTTTGCGAGAAGTTACCCAGGTCGGAATTTACGTTGTTGTACACATAATTTCCGATACTCGAACGCAGGGCGGTCGCCAGCATCCAGCGTTTGTAGGTAAAGGTCGTATTGAAGCCCATGTACCAGTCCGGCGCCGGTTTATGGAAAAGATACAAATCCTGGTCGCTGACAACACCGTCGCCGTTGATGTCTTCATAAATCCCTTCCAGCGGCTTTCCGTTGTTGTCATACACCTGCCGGTAAACGTAGAATGAATTTGGGGCGTAACCGACTTTGTGAATTTGAATCGTATTTCCCGTACCTCCGGAAATACCGCCTACCATGGCTCCCTTATAATCCGATTCGGGACCGTCATTCAGGGACAGTTGGGTGATTTCCGTATTGTTGAAAGTGATATTGAATCCAACATCCCAGCGCATGTCTTTGGTATCAATGGCTACTACGCCGATACTGCCTTCCACGCCCCAGTTATCCATTGTTCCGATATTCCGGACGATGGAAGGCGTGAAATTGCTGCCTGCGGGCACGGGAACCTGGTTTAGCAAATCGGTCGTGTGTTTTTGATAGTAATCCAGGCTGCCGTAAATGCGATTGTTGATAAATCCCCAGTCCAAACCGATATTTTGGGTAGTCGTCTGTTCCCATTTTCGGTTGGCGTCGTAGCCGTTCGGACGCCAGGATTGGTAGAATTGATCGCCAAACTGAACCTGCGCGGTCAAATCGCTTTGTTCATACACCGGCAACCATCCGAAATCGCTGTTCAAATCCTGCTGTCCGGTAATACCCCAGCCCAAACGCAGTTTCAAATTGGAGAGCGCCTCGACGTCTTTCAGGAAATCTTCTTCGTTGATGCGCCACGCCAATGCTACGGACGGGAAAATACCCCAGCGATTTTCGGGACTGAACCGTGAAGAACCGTCGCGGCGAATCGTTGCCGTCAGCAAATATCTTTCCATTAAATTATAGTTCAAACGACCGTAGAACGAAATCAAGCGGTTGTGCGGAGGTATTACGATACCCGCCGCCGTTTGAATCGTAACTCCGTCGTACCAGTAAGTCGGGTAGGATTCGCTGTCCGTCTTCCAATCCTGCCAGGTGTAACCGCCCATGATTTCTATGCGGTTTGCATCGTTCAACTGTTTGGTATAGTTCAAATAAAACTCCAGCAACAGGTTTTGCTTTTTCTGGTCATATTGCGTTCTGCTACCGTTGGGATAACTGGCAGGCGACCACGGCTGTACGATCACTTTTCCTTTTCCCTGCGAATAGTCGTATCCCAAATTCAGATTAGCCCGCAAGTCCGGCAAAAAGTGGAATTTATAATCCAGTTGAACATTTCCGATACTTCTCAACACATCGGACTGGTCGTCTCTGCCGTTGAGCAGCGAAACGGGATTGGCAGTAGCCAGCGTGTTGCGGTTTTCGGTGTTTCCGTCTTTCCACTGCCAGTAACCGTTGAACTGGTCGAAACCGGATGCGGTAACCGGTTGAGTCGGATCCATGCGCAACGCCGCGCCGATAGCGCCTCCCTCCCCGAAACGGGAATGGGTGTAGGTGCCTTTCAAGTTCACATTCACCGATAAGTGATTATCTAAAAACGTCGGCGAAAGATTGAGCGCGAGCGTGCTCCGCTTCATGTTATCCGTTTCCAGAATACCGTCCTGACTGATGAAACCAGCCGACACGCGATAGGGAAGTATTCCCGCTGCACCGCTGACGCTAAGATTATTATCGGTCGTAAACGCACTGCGGAAAATTTCGTCCTGCCAATCGGTATTGGCTGTTCCGAGCATACCGATATATTGAGCCGCCCGGTCTGCATTATAGCGCGCATTTGCCTGAGCCGTTACCACATCCCGAAATTCACCAGCCGAAAGCACTTCCACCCTGCGGGCAATGGTAGCAATCGAATTTTGAGTGGATACGTCCACTCTCAGTTTTTGTCCGGCAGCTCCTTTTTTCGTCGTAATGATAATCACTCCGTTGGATGCGCGTGAGCCGTAAATCGCCGTTGCCGAAGCGTCTTTCAAAACATTCATGGATTCAATGTCGTTGGGATTGATGGTGGACAACGGATTGGTCATACCTGAAATACCGCCGTTATCCACCGGAACGCCGTCAATGACAATCAGCGGGTCGTTACTTGCGTTGAGCGACGCCCCGCCGCGAATACGGATTTGATTGCCGCTTCCGGCACGTCCGCCGGTGGAGGTAATCTGCACGCCGGCAACTTTACCCGTTATCAGGGAAGTCGGATTGGTAACCAGCCCTTTCTGAAAATCTTTTTCCGAGATTGCCGTAATGGAGCCGGTCAGGTCGCTTTTTTTCATCGTCCCGTACCCAATCACCACCACTTCGCTCAGCAGTTGTGCGTCTTCCTGCAGCACAATTCTCATCGTTGGCGTAGCGGGCGTTTCCAGCGTCGTGTATCCGATGAAGGAGATCACCAGCGTTGCGCCTTGCGGTACAGACAGCGTGAAATTACCGTCAACGTCGGTCGAAATGCCGTTGGTTGTGCCTTTTTCAACCACATTCGCACCGATGACGGATTCGTTGTCTGCATCCACCACCACACCTTTCACCGTAATGTTTTGGGCGAAACCCAAACACACTGTCAAGGATAATCCTGCGATTATAAACATCATTTTTTTAATCATACCGTTCTTATTTTTTTAATTAATAATTCTATAATAATCATTTTGTTATTTCTATTTTTCAATTCCTTGTTTTCTGTATAAAAAAAACGCAGGTTTATTTTATACATTTCTTTACATTTCAACAATACTGACCGCGAATCCACCGCCCGAAGCGACTTTGAGCGTCAGTTTTGTTTTGCTGTTCACGTTCATTTGCTTGACGGTATATGCCTGCGGATTCTTTTCCCAGTTCGCGTCGGGCGCGTCGGCATATATCGTTGCCCTGTACTTTTTGTCCTTGTCCAGAAAATCCAGTTTCAGGTTGGAAACATGTCCGTTTTCGTCCGCCTTGCAGCCTATAAACCAATTATTTGTACCTTTCGCCTTGCGCGCCACCGTGATGTAGTCGCCCGGCTCGGCTTCGAGGTATTTGGAATCGTCCCAGTCAATCGCCACATCCTTGATAAATTGAAAAGCATCCGGGAAGCGGTCATAGTTTTCGGGCAGGTCGGAAATCATTTGCAGCGGACTGTACATCGTAACATACAGCGCCAACTGTCCCGCCAGCGTCGTCCGGACGCGCGAATTGTTGTTCGGATTCACTTTGCTGATGTCCGTCTCAAAGATGCCCGGCGTGTAGTCCATCGGTCCGCCGATCAAGCGGGTGAAGGGCAGCACGGTCGTGTGAAACGGTTTGCTGCCGCCGAAAGCCTCGTATTCGGTGCCGCGAGCCGACTCGTTTCCGATGAGGTTCGGATACGTGCGGCAAAG
>JAITMT010000285.1 GCA_031277235.1 Tannerella sp. | reverse complement strand
GCGTCCGTTTCCCCGACATACCGCGGTCCCATTGACGCGCCCGACGGTATCGAAGGCGGCTACTATATTTTAGACATGAACGTCATGGCGCGTGCCGGAACATACCGCTTTCAGAAACGGCAGTCGCGGAGGTTTTGAAAGATTGTTTAGTCGTTTAATCGTTTAGTCGTTTAGTTGTTCAAGGTTCAATAAAAATCAAATTAATCATTTTCAATCAAATAAATCACAGTCATGTTTTTAACAATCCAGGAAATGAAAGACGTGCTCTACGCCTACCAGATGGACGAGATTGCCGAGGGCGACGCCGAAATCATCGAAAACGGCATTCTCGCGGGCGTATCGGAAGTAAAAATGTACTTCACCGCGTCGAATCAGAAACAGTGGGGCGACGGACGTCCGAAGTACGACGTCGCCAAAATCTTCGGGGCTACGGGCGCCGACCGCGATTCGTTCGTGCTCCGCATGTGCAAAACGGTCGCCGCGTGGAATATCTGCGAACTGGCAAACCCGGACGTCATCTACGAACACGTGAAGGAACGGTATGACAACGTCATCAAAACGCTGGAGAAAATAGCCGGTATCGGCGACTACAGCGGTTCGCCAACCCTGACGCCCGACCTGCCGACCATAGACCCCGATCCCGATCCCGACGGCAGCGGATTGAAACCGTTCCGGTACGGCTCGCGAAAAAAGTTTAATCACGAATAGGCGAAGGCAAAGGCAATAGGCGAAAGGCAAAACAGGCGACCTGCCCTCTCCGCCTCTGCCTCCGCCTTCGCCTCAAATCTTCAAATTTTCAAATCCTCAAATTTTCAAATCAAAAGAATATGTCAACCCATACCCCAACCCTGGCGCCCAAGATTGCGCCGAAAGCCATTTCCCAAACCCGCCGCGACATCGCGGACTGGAAATGGGCAAAACAACTGGCTACATCGCCCAAGGAGCCGAAAGTGTATCTCCTGCAGGATGTTTTTACGGACGTCGCGGGCGACGCGCTGCTGACTTCACAGATGAACAACCGCCGCGAACAGACCATTTCCGCACCCTGGGAAATGGCGACTCCGGACGGCAAGCCGGACGAAAAAATGACCGCAACCGTCGGAGCAATACCGGCTGTTACCGACCTGCTCGGACACATCTGGGACAGCGAGTGGTACGGCAATTCCGTCGTTGAACTGTCCGCCGAAAAGGAAGCAAGGAAGGTTACGCTCATCAACCGCCGCAACATCATTCCGGCAAATGGCAGGTTTTACCCGGACACTTCGCTGAACAACTACATCGAATACCGCAATATCCGGGAGTTCGGGGCGTGGGTTCTCGAATTTAACGCCGACGGGCTTGGCTTGCTGGATAAAGTCGTTCCGCACGTGCTGTTCAAGAAGTTCGCGCAGAGTTGCTGGTCGGAACTGTGCGAAATTTACGGCATCCCGCCGCGCGTGATGAAGACGGACACGCGCGATCCGGCGATGCTTGACCGCGCCGAAGCCATGATGCGCGACGTGGGAGCCGCCGCCTGGTTCATCATTGACAGCACGGAAGATTTCAATTTCGCCAACGCGGTGAATACCAACGGCGACGTGTACAACAATCTCATCAGCCTTTGCAACAATGAACTGAGCATGCTCGTATCCGGCGCCATCATCGGGCAGGACACGGCGCACGGCAACGAAAGCAAGGAAAAGGTGAGCATCGGACTGCTTGAGCGACTCGTGGACGCCGACAAGCGCATGGCGGAATCGTACATGAACGCCGTCGTGATCCCCGCCTGGATACGCATCGGATGGATTCCGGCAACGACCGCCCGTTTCCGCTTCAAAACCGTCGAGGACACGGACAAACTGTGGACATACACGCGGGAACTGCTGCCGTACAAGGACGTGGACAATGCCTTTATCGAGGAAAAGTTCGGTATCAGGGTAGCCTCCCCCAACCCCTCCAAAGGAGGGGAACACTCCCCTCTCTTTTGGAGAGGGGACGGGGGTGAGGTCGGCGACCTGTCTTTTTTCGACTGAGCCCTCCGCACGGGGCGGACTGTTCGTGCGGTAATCATTCGGGTGAACGGGAACACGGGAGAACGGACTTTCCGTTTACCCGTTTACCCGTGCATCCGTTCGCCCGTTTTGCCTACGCTCCCGCCAAAATCGTGGACGAAATCCTCTCCGGCGACGAACCCGTAAACGCAACGCTCTATCAGCATTATTCCAAAAATTTCCGAAAGGCGATCGAACAGGTCTATCACGACGGCGGCGGCTATGACCTGAAAGCCAACACAAGCCGTTTTGCCGCACACAAGGCATACCAGGCAACGCAGCGGGCACGGCTTGAGTTCGTGGACAGGACAACCGGCGAAATTTTAGACCGTAAAAAAACGGCGCGGGCAACGCTGGCACAATTCCAAGCCTGGCAAACAGCCGAATACAACACGGCGGTAGCCCGCGCGCGAACGGCAAAACAGTGGGAAATCTACACGCAGCCCAACCGGTTGCGCCTGTTCCCGAACATCAAGTGGCTGCCGAGCAACAGCGTGGAACGCCGCCCGGAACATGTCAAATTTTACGGCAGAATCTGGGCGAAGAACGATCCGTTCTGGACGGAGAACACGCCCGGAACGCTCTGGAACTGCAAGTGCGGAATGCAGGAAACCACCGATGATGTTACGGACAATGCAGACGCGCCCGCCTTCACGCCGCCGCGCGGACTGGAAGGGAATCCGGGCATCACCGGGGAGATTTTTACGGAGAAAGCAAGTTATTTTCAGGTAGGAAACAAAGAGAAAGTGGAAAAAATGACCTATTCCGTTGCGAGAAATGTCGCTTTATTGGATGCTCTGAAAGAAATTAAAGGCAAGACAGTTGTTAAAGAGACGAAAACAGGTAAGATATCGGTAGGTTTTAACCGAAAAGGACTTGAGCATTTGCAACACGACTACTTTCCCGATAAATGGTACAGAGACGAAATTTTAAGGGACATAGATGTTTTTTTGGAGAAATCGGTATATGCTGATGAGGCAAAGTATTCCGGCGGTAACAGAATGGTAGGCATGTTTTATTATTATAAAATTATACTTCTTGGGAAAGAATGGTTTTTCAATGTTAGAGAATTAACGGACGGAAGCGTATATTTATATTCATTGACGGACAAAATAAGAAGGAAGTAATCCATTTCAAACACATGCAGGTGTAGGCTGTTATTACTTCCTTTGAAATCGACCGCAAAGATACGAACAATTTTTTAAACAGCAAATAAAAACCGTTTAAATTCCAATAAAAAAACGATTAAACAACTAAACGATTAAACAACTAAACAGCAGCAACAATGACTTTAGGAGAATTTACCATACACGCCGAACAGATGGAACAGGAGTTCCGGCAGTTTTTCAACGACGACGGTCCCGAACTGGCGGCAAACATCGCCGAAGAAAAATTCAAGGAAAATTTCGACAACGAAGGATTTTTCGGCACGGGATGGCAGGAAGTGCAGCGGCGCATACCGGGCACGAAAACCTACAAGGCTGTCGCAAAGAGGCATCCCGCCGACACGCAGCGAAAAATCCTGACCGGTCGCACGGGGAATCTGAAAAACAGCATCAACCACCGGACGGAACCGGGCAAAGCCATCGTGTACAGCGACACGGTTTACGGCAAGTTCCA
>JAITMT010000194.1 GCA_031277235.1 Tannerella sp. | reverse complement strand
TTCCCGGCACCCAGCAGGCGTTTTTGCCTTGCATGCGCGCGCGCCGAACCAGAATATCCTGTATCGTATTGTTGAGCATGTGCCCCATGTGCAATACGCCGGTTACGTTGGGCGGCGGACTGACGATCGTATAAGGTTCGCGTTCATCCGGCTCGGAATGAAAAAAATTGTTGTCAAGCCAGTATTGATACCACTTGGCTTCTATCTCGGTAGGATCGTATTTACTCGAAAGTTCCATCTATTCTCAAATAATGCGTTATGTTTTTATCAAAATATTCTGCAAAGTTACGGAATATTTCCGTTTTCCTGCCTATTTCGGTCAAAAAAATCCGGAGACAACATATTTTTAATTTTTATTGTACGGAAGGACCCGCCTATCCGGAAAGAACACCAAAAATGCCGTATTACAGTGTTATATGCTCTCATATACCTATGAAACCGTGATTTGCAGGATAAAACCGTAAAAGCAGACATGCAGGTTAGAATCAACATGACAGCACAAAAAAGGCTGCACGGGGAGGGTGCAACCTTTCATAAAATCTAATCAAAAATATACTATTACTAAAAATCTACTCATTTCCATTTCTGGAAGATATTACACTCCATGCACCTGCTGCCAGAGCACCTCCTGCGAGGGGTCCGACGATGAATATCCACAACTGTTTCAATGCGCCCATATTTCCGTATATGGCTTCAAGAATTGCCGGTCCGATACTGCGCGCCGGATTCACCGATGTTCCCGTCAAGGGAATACAAACGATGTGCACCAGCACCAGCGACAAACCGATTGCCAAGCCTGCAAATGCACCTGCGCCTTTCTTTCCGTCGGTCGTTCCCAAAACCACCAGTACGAAAACAAACGTGAACACGATTTCAGCGATTAAGCCGCCTGCGACGCTTACACCCGGTTGCGTAGCGTTAGCACCCGTTTGGGTAGCGAATTGACCGCCCTGGGCAATGTAAGAGGCATTGGAAGTGTCAATGTTTGTAACGATGGCGAAAAGAATGAGCGAACCCAATATGGCTCCAAGCACCTGGAACAGCATGTACATTCCTGCATCCTTGCCGCTGATTCTCCCCGAAAGAAGCGCGCCGAACGTGATGGCGGGATTGATATGGCAACCCGACACGCCGCCAATGGCGTATGCCATCGCAACGACCGACAGACCGAACCCGAATGCTACGGTGAGCACTTGAGCCGTCGTTCCCACACCGAAATTAAAAATGGCGCTCCCACATCCCATAAGAACTAATATCATAGTCCCAACTAATTCTGCAATGTATTTTTTCATATTAATTAATTTAAATCCGGGGGCAAAAGTATCCATTCTTTTATAGAACGGATCTATACAAATCTATATATGTTAAAAAATATACCTTTTATCGGAATAAACGGGAGAACGGGAGAAGGGATGAACGGGAAAACGGGTGAAGGGATGAACGGGAAAACGGGTGAAGGGATAAACGGGAAAACGGGTGAAGGGATAAAGGGGAAAACGGGTGAAGGGATAAAGGGATTTGAAAATTTGAGAATTTGAAAATTATAACGTCAATGGGAAAGTATCTGAAAAATTCCCCTCCTTTGGAGGGGTGTCCGAAGGACGGGGTGGTGATTTGTTTGGATGAACGGGAAAAGGGAGAAAGGGATGAACGGAGAAAAACGAACCTCATTTCTACCTGATTTTAATAACAAGACAATCTCTGTAGCCATCAATTGAGTAACCATACATAGATCTGAATACCTCATCGTGTTGGCTTTGGCTGTAAAATGATTGGTTAAAATGAAGTTTGTTATATTTGCAATAATTTCTTTCTTTCTTGCTTGCTACTGAGGTTTTTCAGTTTGTGAAATCAGGTTGCGGAAATAGGACTTGGCATTCCTGTTCCGAAAGAGGAATTTTTCCCCATTATTCCATCGTTAAAACCAACGCTACAACATCATAATTCTTTCGATTGCAGCGGCTTCCCGGTAATAATGGATGACGGTATCGGCGTCCAGGGCGAATATCCGTATCGTTACGCTCGTGTATTTGCCGCCCTTGCTTTCGCGGGTGGAAAATGTGAGGATGCGGTCGTCGAAAATCCGGTTCAACTGCGCTATCTTGCGCGAATCTGTCGGAAGGATGAATTTTAACAGGTAATCGCCCGGCAATACCTGCGATTTTTCCAGTTCCGTCTTGAATTTTGCGTAAAATTCATTTGCTTTTACCTCTTTGGAGGCTATTATTTCTATTTTTTTCATTTTATGGTTGTTTAACTTTTGGTTTTAACTCTAACAGGGTTCAAAACCCTGTTAGAGTTTATACCCCAAATGCAGCAATGCAGACAGAACAGGACAACGGATGGACAAAACAGTCAGTAACAGCAAGATAAATGAATATTTCTTTTGTCTCAGTCTTTAGGGAAAGACAGGAAAAGGACATTTTCGGACAGGGTTTGCACCCCAATTCGTACCCCTTGAAAAAACAGGACGGAAAAGAGGAAAAATTGTCTAAAATTGTCCCGTAACCGCCTCAATTTGTCCATGTTGCATGAAACTCATTTTGAAATTTTTACAGTAATTTTGTAACATTAAAAAAATGGGTTATTTATGAAAAGAAGTACATTCAAGGTTCTCTTTTTTCTGAAAAGAGACAAACAGAAAACCAACGGAACGGTTCCGCTCTATTGCCGGATCACCGTTGACGGCAGTGAAGCGCGTTTCGGCATGAAATGCGACGCGAATCCCAAACTATGGGACGTGAAAACCGGCAAGGCAAGCGGAAGAACGGTGGAAGCCGGAAAAATTAACTCTCTCGTTGACAGTACGAAAGCGGCGATTTTCAGGATTTACCGCGAGTTGCAGGAACGGGACAATTATGTTTCCGCAGAAAAGATTAAAAACGTATTCCTGGGCGTCGAACAGAAATCGCAGACTTTACTTGAACTGTTCGACTGCCACAACCGGGAACGCAAAAAAATGATCGGAATTAATATCTGCCAGGTATCATACGACAGATACCTCGGTGTTCGCGAGCTTTTAGCCGGTTTTCTCCGGGACAGGTATAACGTACAGGATATTCCCGTCCGGGACGTCAGTCCGCAGTTTATCCGTGAATTTGAAGCGTTCCTTTATACGCAAAAAAACCGCGCCGAAAACACGGTTGTTACCATCCTCAAAAAACTGCGGCATGTTATCGGGGTGGGGATTAACCGGGAGTGGATTACGAAAAATCCGTTTCGCGAACACAGACTGCGCATGCAGGAAGTGCCGCGGGGATTCCTGACACAAAGGGAAATTAACACGCTGATTGACTTTCAATTTGGGAAGAAACATCTGGAAATAACCCGCGACCTGTTTATTTTCTGTGTATTTACCGGACTGTCCTACAGCGATTTAAAAAGTCTGAGTTACGACCATATACAGTCCTCTTTTGAGGGAAAACCGTGGATAAGAGGCAATCGCTGCAAAACCGGTATAGAGTATAAAATCCCGTTGCTGAACATCCCGAAAATGATTATTGAAAAGTACAGGGGAAAAATGGACGGCAATACGGTATTGCCTGTTTATCCAATCCAAAACTATAACAGGTTTCTCAAACAAACGGCAAAAGAGTGCGGAATTGCCATGCGGATGTCTTCACATCTGGCAAGACACACTTTCGCAACGCTGGCGCTGACACGGGGCGTATCCATCGAAAGTGTCAGTAAAATGCTGGGACACGGCAATATCAAAACGACACAGATATATTCCAAAGTAACGGAAAACAAAATCGGCAACGAAATGGATGTCTTTGCCGGAAATGTCAGGAAGTGGGATACAAAATTGCAACTTATTTCCGGTCGGGAGGAAACAGGCATTGAAAAGATTCTTCAAGCACTCAAAATTACGGCAGGGAAAAAAACGGACGGGTTCTGGAAAGACCTTGTTCAGAAAATCTGGAATAAAATGTCATCTGTTGACAGACAGGTATTTGCGTCAGAGATGAAGGAAAAGGAGAACAAACCGGGTAGTCTGCGCGATTTTTACATATCGCTGATGGATTATTTTCTGGATACGGTAAAAAATGAAAGCAATGCCGTTTTGGAGAAAGTGGATATGAATATGGAAACACAATTTGCAGTAAACTTTTAAAATACAAAAAATTATGGAAAGAGGAAATATTCAAATCAAAATGGAAGAAGGCAAAGCGCCTGTTGTGGAAGCCACACTGATAAATAACGGTTTATGGCTTACATCCAATGAGATAGCCCGGTTTTTGGGCTGCTTTGTGCAAACAGTAAACGGTCATTTACGCAGCATATTCAGGGAACATTTGCTTTGGGAAAGAGAGTGCTCCGTTTGCAACAGATACATTGATAAGGGGATTGAAAAACAGACGGTTTTCTACAATTTGGAAGTATTAATCTTCGTCAGTTACCGGGTAAATTCATTGGAAGCAAGGATTTTTCGCCAATTCATCCATTCGGTTTTACGTAAACATTTGAAGAAAAAGAAAACTTCCGATGCAAAAATTGTCTGGAAATATCTGCCTGCGCAAAGCCGGTACCGGTTGAATTAATTCCAATAATGCCGGGCTTCTTCACACCCCACGTTCCACCGTAATGTTGAAATACCGTTTTAGATGTTCCTTTGCTCCCAGCTTTTGATATTGGGTACAAAGGTAATCTCTTCCGGCGGCATTCCCAAAAAAACAAACGCATTGCTGCGACTGAAACGGCGAGGATAAAATATCAAGGAACTCTTTCTTGTTTTATATTTTATTGAATATCAGATATCAGTCTAAATATTCGTACCGTTTTGTTTGATTTTACGGCGTTATTTCCAATGGAAAAAGCTTTGGCGGTTAACGTCAACATGATGGCTCTAATCCATGATATTGTCTGTCTTTCCGTCTTTGTAAGTATAACGGGCACCTTGGTCGAGATTTCCGTTGAAAGTATGTGGCAATCAAAGTGCATATCCCGATTCATGAATCGCTACATAATCTTTTGCAAACAGATATTAACTTGATTTATATTATGACATGATACGGAAATTTTTCAATATAAAAATTATTCACGTCATTTCCGTCAATGAAATAGGTAGTTCCTTCTGTCCCAATAATGTAAGTGACAAACCAAACCGGAATAAATTTTTGTTCATTATCGTATTTTTCCATTTTCAATCGTGCCCGCATTTTCTTTGCCTCTGTATTTTTGGGCAGCATATCCTTTTTCCCTACTAAGCCGATAAACAATTTGAGAGCTACTTCCCTGTAGAAAGTCCCGTCCGTCGGCAAAGGTTTGTCAAAAAAGATACTCTCGCCCGTTTCCCGGTTGAAAATTCCCTGTTTTTCCATAAACTTTACGACATCACCTGGCTGTACTTTCCCAAACTTGGCGTCTTCATCTACTGTTTTAACAGGATGTCCCGTTTCATCAAAATATTCCCAAATGCCATAGGGTAAATCTCCTAAACGTTTTCCTCTTGCTTTTATGAATCCATTGTCATAAAAGTTTTTCGATATCATATAAAAATCTTTTGCCGGAGCAAATTCCTCCTGGTATTTAGGAATAACTTCAATAACGACAAGCCATTCTCCCTGTTTGAAAAGAACACCTTCTGTTCCTCCTTTGGTTGCCTCATAATTGAATCTCTCGACCTGTACTGAATCTTTATTGCTGTACGTTTCTTTCATGTTTGTTTCTTTTTTTCCATTGCTGCACGAAGCAACGAGAGTTAATAATAATATGTATAAAATATGCTGTTTCATTGTTTTATCCTTGTATTTATTGCTTCCCATTGCCAGTGAAAGAAACTTTGCTGTTTAACACCGATAATATGACTGTAATCCATGATATTGTCCGTCTTCCCGTCTTCGTAAGTATAGCGAGCGTCAGATCAGATTTCACGGTGAACATGATATTCCCGCATTTTCCCTTTTCCCGTATTTCCATCTATTTTATACTCTGTTACATTTTGTTCAAATCGTGGTTCTATTATGATATGCCATACAGGAGGCTCTATCTCTTTACCGTACCTGTCATATTTAGCTTCTATAAAATTAATATCTATATATCTTATAATTTCCCGATAGAAAGTGCCATCCGTCTTTAACGGATTTTCGTATGCTACTTTATTTTCTCCTGTCTTATGGTTAAACCATCCTTCTTTTTCCAAATAACGGATAATGTCTTCGCGCCTGATTCCACCGAATTTCTTGTCTTCATTCACTTTTTTGATACAGTTTCCGCTTTCGTCATATTCTTCATAGGTGCCGAAACGAACATGGCCAAACCAATTTGCTTTATTCTTAATCACACCGTTCACGTAAAAATTTTTTTCAATTTGATAAAAATTAATTGCAGAAAAATAATCTGTATAAGCAGGCTCACTCTCAGATGTAAATATCACTCTTATAGTATCCCCTATTAGTATTCCATGCGGGTAACTTTCTTTTCTGTATTTTCTAGCTGCCTCAAAATCAAACTTTTCATCATTCCGTTCCATAATCGTTTCTATAATTTTATAATTACTATATTCAGTATCTTCCCGATTCTTTTTTTGACAACTGCTAATAGTTGAGATTAGCAATATCAATATGATTGTCTTTCTCATAACCGGTACTTTTAAATGAATTTATTCAACGCGCTCCATTGCCAGTGATACAGGCTTCGAGGACTAAATCCTATTTCATGACTGTAATCCATGATATTGTCCGTCTTCCCGTCTTCGTAAGTATAACGGATGTGACTCACCCCGTATCCGCAAAAAGTATGCAGCAGACTCAAAAGCGCAGCAAAGTTTGTGTGTTATTATTCAATCCTGAAATCATCATATTTCCGCATCTTCCATTCTCCGGTATTTCCATTGACTGTATATTCTGTAACGTGCATTCGAAAGCCGGGTTCTATGACAATTATCCATTTTGGAG
>JAITMT010000132.1 GCA_031277235.1 Tannerella sp. | reverse complement strand
AATACATCGGTTCCTACCAGCAGGGCAACAAGTATCTGGACGGCACCCTGAAGGAATTTGGCAAGGATTTGCCGCTGGGCTATGCCGCCGAAAGGGAGGGTTACAACTATTACTGGAGTCAGAAGGACAACAAACAGTACCTGCTGATAGGGCTTATCATCCTGATTATCTTTTTCATGACTTCCATTCTGTTCAATTCGCTGAAACAGCCGCTGGCGGTTATTTTCATCATACCGGTCTCGTACATAGGCGTTTTCCTCACGTTTTACCTGTTCCGGCTGAACTTCGACCAGGGCGGCTTTGCATCGTTCATTCTTTTGTGCGCACTGACCGTAAATTCAGGTATTTACGTCATCAACGAATACAACCGCATCAAAGTGCGCAAACCGGCGATGAAGCCGCTGAAAATCTACATCAAGGCGTGGAACATCAAGATATTTCCGATATTCCTGACGATGATTTCCACGATTCTGGGCTTCCTGCCGTTCATGGTGGGGCTGGCAAAGGAGGGTTTCTGGTATCCGCTCGCCGTCGGCACGATCGGGGGGCTGGTGATGTCTTCCATCGGATTGTTTTTGTTTTTGCCCTTGTTTTTGTTGGGGAAGAAGGGGAAAATGCGGACAGGGAAGTGATGTGCAGTTTTGGCAGGGATTACATGTTTTAACGTCATGTCCATCCTTGCATGACGGATATGAATCCTTATTGCAGTCCTACCGTCCGTCTTTCGTTCCAAATTTCCTGTCGTTTCCAGTATTTTACCGGACACTCTGGCAAGGAAACTATTGAGATAAGACCGGTTTTTCCGGGAAAACCGGAAAAAAATTATCCGTTACATCTGTCCGGAAAATCAATCCCGCAAAACTCCAACGCTTCCTTATAAGTTACTCCGTTGTTAGTCATCCGCATAAAATGCTCATAGATTTTGGGGTGGGTTTCTTTCAGCAGGTAAAACCGCCTGTCTCCCTTGAATTGACTGCCAAAACCACAGAAAAGACAGCCGGTACGCCGAAATCCCATATCGTAAACGGGACTGTACGGCAAACGGAATTTATGAATGTATGCCCACACATCCTGTTCCGTCCAAATGGATAATGGATAACTGGCTATTTTGTTTCCTTCCAGCACGTTGCAGCCATGCTGCATCCATTTTTGCAGCCGCAGGCGGCTTTCACCCGCCAAGGTGCCGATTACGGGGAATAAACCTGTTTGTTTTTGAAATTTGGCAAACGGTTTCTTTTTCAAACAGTCGCAACACGTGTTTGAGACGTCAAACGGCGCATCAATCAGGAACTTCCACTTTTCGGCGATTTTCCCGATACCGTTCTGGCTGCCGTACAGACGGATATTCCGCAGTTTTTCGCTGCGGGTATACCTTACCTGCCGGATATACTGGCTCTGCTCCTTACTTATTAACGGAAAACCGTATTTTTCAATGATTTGCCGGATACGGATTTCGGGACGGATGATGATGACATTTTCCGTTTGCCTCACAAATTTGACGGTTTCCGGAAATTCGTTACCGGTATTGCAGAAAACGGCGGGGATAGTTTTATCAACAAAACGCCGGACAATATCCAGAAGGACTCCGCTGTCTTTTCCACCCGAATAGGTGAGGGCGGCTTTCCCGTTCACTTTGGACAGAAAATCCGACACAACGCCAACGCTGTGGTCTATTTTCTGTTCCAGCGTCCAGCCCCGGCGGTATTTCAATTCTTCATAAGTCATCATAATTTGAATCCTTTCGTCTGTTTTCCGTTATCGTATTTCAGCATGGTATCGGTTACAAACCGGTCTTCCTGCCGGGAGGCATTCCGTGGAACAGTCTGTACGGGAACGGATTTCCCGGATTCCCTGCTCTCCCTTTCTTCCCTGCACTCGCGGATATACCTGTCCGGATCTGTTTTGCCGGTAAACATGCCCTGTATGGTTTGAACGGCTTTCTGTTCCTCCGTCAATTTTTCCGACATTCCTTCCCGTTCTTCCCCTTTCCGCGAAGCGGATATTTCCGGACTGTTGGCGTGTCTGTTTTCCTGTTTATACTCCTGCCTGTTTTCCGGCTCATTTTCCAGACTGTCTTCGCTTTGGTCGGGCGGTTTCAGTGAAAGTTGAATTTTCCTGTCCAGGGCGTCTGCCTCCGTTTTGAGCGACTTCAGTTCATCTTCCCTGCGCCAGGTTGATTGGGCTACTTCACGCAAGACGGGAAGGTCTTCGGAAAGGTCTTTGATTTTCTTCCCGTGGTTCTCTATCAGCGCCGGGATTTTTTCCAGGGCATGGATGAAATAATTGACCGCCAGGTTCGGGTCATTCGCCATGAAACCGTTGTTGTAGTCGTACTTGACGTGTCCGCCGCCTTCCACGAAAAAACGGTTTTGTCGAAACAGAAAGCCCTCCTTTTGCGATTCTTCGGTTTTGACCAGCAATTTGAAACCGTAAAGTTCGCCGAAGGCTTGATAGTCGCCGTGCGTGGAGGCTTTTTCGTTAATCTGTTCCAGTTTGCCGGCAAGGATTTTTATGTCCGCGCTTTCCACGCCGTCCAGTTTCAGCGGATTCAGTTTGTTTCCCTGCCCGTCGTACCGTATCCGGCTGTTCAGGGTTTCCCAATCGGCTTTCATGCCGTCAACCGTTTCCGCATGAATATGAACTGTCCGTTCAATATCTTCCAGTTTGTGAACGGAACTTGCCCTGTTTTTGGCAAAACTCTGCCGCTCGCTTTCAAGGGCGGCTATTTTTTTGTCCAGACGCGCCTTTTCCAGCAAATCGGTATTGCCGGAAAGGATGGCGACGTATTCCGAAAAGTTCATGCCGCTTTGCTCGTCCATGCTTCCCTCGTCAATGGTACGGGCGCCCAGACTGTCGGTTTTCAACTGGCGTATAAACGACTGCTTGTTGTGCAGCAGGTTGAACTTGTAGGCGTCCAGACTTTTTTCGACGGCATAGATGATTACATCCACTTTGTTGCCGGCAAATTCTTTGGCTACCCTGTTTCCCTTGCGGATAGCCCTCCCTTCCCGCTGTTCCAGGTCGCTCGGTCGCCACGGGGTATCCAGGTGGTGAACGGCAACGGCTCTCTCCTGCGCGTTTACGCCGGTGCCCAGCTTGTCTGTCGAGCCGAATATGACGCGGGTATTGCCGTCGTTGACGCTTTTTATCAGGAATTTGCGCGAAGTTTCCGTCGCCGCTTCGTGGATAAACCGGATTTCATGTGCAGGTATTTTGTGGTCTTCCACCAGTTTGCGCTTGATTTCGGAATATACGTTCCATTCTCCCGGTTTATAGGTACCCAAGTCGGAAAATACAAACTGCGTTCCCTTTTCCTTATCATATTTGTGGTAGTATCCGGCGATTTTGGCGGCGCAGTGGGAGGCTTTGCTGTCTATGTGGTCGCCGTATCTGTCCCGGTCTATTAATCGCATGTCGAGCGACATCAGGCGTGCATAATTGGTGGCTATCAGCATTCTCCCCTTATCTTCCTTACCGGTAAGCGGTCTGTGTCCCAGCAGCGTGGCGTCGCCTGTTTTGGCAAAAATGACTAATTTTTCGATAAAACCGGCCTGTTCGGGCGTGAGCGGGATATTGTGCAGGATTTCATTCTTTTCCGGACGGTCTATGCCGATATCCTTTGCCGTGCGGAAATCGGTAATTTCGTTGTAGAAAGCCGCCAGTTCGGGTACCTTGATAAAATACCGGAAGCGTTCCTTCTGTTTGATTTCGTTGGTTACGGTAAATTCATAGTCGGTTGTCTTTTTGGCAAAGACAGCCGCCCATGCATCGAAGGTGCCGATGTCCTGCCGCTCCAGTTCCCGGGGACGCAGATATTTGAACAGCAGATACAGTTCCGTCAGGGAGTTGGAAATGGTCGTACCGGAAAGGAATGTTGCGCCCAAATCCCTGCCCGTGCGTTCCTGAATCGTGCGCAGGGCAAAAAGCATGTTCAGCGCCCGAAGCGAACCGTCTGGATTTCCCAGCCCTGCCACCCGGTCGTGACGGGTATTGAATATCAGGTTTTTAAATTTGTGGCTTTCATCCACAAACAGGTGGTCTATACCCATCAATTTGAAATCAACCACGTCGTCGGTACGGTTTTTAATCTGTTCCGTCAGTTTTTTTATTTTTACTTCCAGATTTTCCCGGCGCTTTTCCACCCCTCTCAACATGCCGCCGGAAACTTCATCGCCCTGCCTGCGCAGCACTTCCAGGTTGTCTTCCACACCCTGCAATTCCCTTTCGAGAATCTGCTTCTGTATTTCGGGCGACTGCGGGATCATGCCGAACTGGTCGTGCGTCAGAATGACCGCGTCCCAGTTGTTGTTCTTGATGTCATTGAAAATCCCGATCCGTTTTTCGGGAGAAAAATCCTCCTTTTCGGGATAGAGTATTTTGGCGTCGGGATAGGCGGTCTTGAAAGTGGCTGCTATTTCGTGTACGTTGGCTTTCAGTCCGATGATCACCGGCTTGTTCGCCAGCCCGAGCCGTTTCATTTCCATGGCTGCACAGCACAGTATCAGGGTTTTTCCCGCTCCCACTTCGTGGTCGCATATTCCGCCTCCGTTCTGCTTCAGCATCCAGATGGCATCCTTCTGACCGGGATACAGGTCGGGAATGCCGAGACCTTTCAAATCCAGACCGGGAAAGGTTTGATGCGAGCCGTCATATTGCGGACGCACGAAACTGTTGAATTTCCGGTTGTAAAGGGCTGTTAAACGCTCCTTGAATTCGGGCGACTGCCTGTTGAGCCAGTCGGAAAATCCGCTGCGGATTTCATCTATCCTGCTGTTTGCCAGCTGGATTTTTTCGCCGTCGGGTATTTTTACTTCGATGGTTTTGCCGTCCTTGTCCGTTGCCGTTCCTTTTTTGGTGATGGAGGGTGTGGTGTTGTGCAGCGCGTGTTTCATCAGGGCAAGACCGTCGTATTTGCGGAAATCGCCGTTCACGCAGTATTTGTCGGTAATGGCGGCGTTCCTGTATTTTGCCTTGAGGGAAAACTCGTCGCCGGCGGCGGCGTAGGTAACGGTTGTGTCCGTGCCGAAAAGGTAGGAGGCGTATTTGCCGTAAATGCCTTCGGGTATCCAGCGTTCGCCGAAATTGAAATCCAGTTCCTCAAAGGTAATATCGCGAGGTCTGGCGTCTTTCAATGCCTTGAGCGATTCCTCCATTTCGCTGCGGTGTTCCGCCTGTCCCGCTTCATGCAGGCACTGTTCCACCAGTTCCGCCTTTCTCACGACGTTTCCGGCGATAAACCGGTCGGATACTTCATAATCGCGGATAAGCGGGTTGTAGTAAATGCGTCCGTGCAGGTCGTCAAGCATTTCCTCCCGGTTTTTGTCGGGCATGATGGAAAGCATGTAGTCGAGATTGACTTCACCGAACCGGTTGAGCGAGGCGGACAAGGCTTCAAGCGGTGTATTAACCTGTTTTAATTCGTTGGCATTGAAAGAGACGGGTTGCGAAAAAATATCGGCTTTGGAAGCCCCCCTTAATCCCCCCTCGGGGGGGACTTTTTCAAGAGAGAGTATTTCCGTTCCTCCCGCGTCCATTTTGATCAGGTCGAGGTTTTCGCGGCTGTTCAGGTTGCCGTAGCGTTTTACGAATGTGTCGTACCGGTCGTTCAGGGTTTGGCGCAGGTCTTTGTTTTCTTTTCGTTCCCTTGCCTCGTAATTGTACAGGGCATGATAGGTATCGCGTATTTCCACGTAGAGTTTTGCCTTCTGTTGCTGCAATGAATTTAATTCCAGAGACTTGAAAACGGCGTCATCGCGGTAGCGTTCCTTCAAAAAGCCTATTTGACCGTTCTGTTCCACTACCATTGAGCCCTGTTTGTAATGTTCCTGCAGGTTGCCCGACCAGGGACGCGGCTCCTGTAATTCGAGCCATTCCCGCCACTCCTGCTCCCATCCTTCAAAGCGGGCGTTGAATACGGGATAAACGGGATAGATGTCCGGAGCAGGCTTTTCCCACAGACGGGTTTGTTTGCCGGCTGTTGTCTGCGAATTCCTTTTGCGTTTTTTTTCTCCCGCAACGGTACGGGATTGCAACCCGGCGGATATCGGGGGCGTCTGTGCCTTCGCCTTCTCCTCTGCCTCTGCCCCCCTCTCCTTCGCCCTTTCCTCTGCTTTTTCCTGCTTCCTGTCAATTTCGGGTGTGTCCGGTTCATCCGCAATCGCTACCTTGATTCCCGCTTTCACCAATAGGGGTAATTTCGTATCCAGTTCGGAATAGTGAAAAGAGGTTTGCCTGATTCCGTTTATATCGGCAAGTTCCGTTCCCGGTATCCGGGCGGCGCGGTTCGCGTCTTCGCCAAATGCCTTGTATTGGTCTCCCTCGCGGATCAGTATCAGTGCATCGCCGTGTTTTTTCCTGATGTCTTTATAGTAATCGAAAGCGGGTTTTTCCGGAGTTGTCTCCTTAATTTTATCTTTATTCCTGTCTGTTTCGGTACTTGCCGGTACTGTTACATTTTGCTGTCCTGCAAACAAATCGGGTTGCTGGAAATTGGAAGCGGATTTTGTCCGTTTACTTTTTTTTTTCGGATTCAGTTGTTTGCGTTCTTCCTCCGTGAAACCGAAAAGGTCGTACAGGGATATGACGGGTTGCTGTCCCGTATTGGTTTCCTGTTTGGAGACTGCTGCCTGCGCTGCGGGCTTTTCTTCCGGCTGAGCGGTATTTACGTTGACATAGGGACGTTCCGCGGCAAATTCGTTCCATTTTTTGGTTCTGACGGCTTGAACTGCCGCATCTATTTCTTCCAGGTCTTCGGGTGAAAATTCTTCGTTATACTCTTCCGGTTTCGGGAGTTGCCGTTCTATTCCCGTCTGTTTTTCCGCTTCCTCCATCATTGCGCCCGTCTCCCGCCAATCCTGTCCGGTCGGACGGTAATGCTGTTCCGGAATGGCGTTTTTCCTGTACAGTTCCTGATTGAGGTTTTTGGCAAAATCTTCGGAAAGCATTCTTTTCAGGTCGGCAGCCATGCCGGGTATTCCTCCTTCATGCAGATGAATCATGCCGGGTTTGCCGTACAGGTCTTTGGCAACTGTACTGTTTGTTTGAACAACGCGGCTGAAATTTTGGAAATGGTTGTTAATGGTAATGCCGTTGGAAAGTGTACGGCTTTTTATAAAAGCCTGTTCTTCGGGAGTCAATGAAGTTTTATGGCTGTTTTTCTGCAGGATGACAAAATCGCTGCCGACTTCCGTACCGGCGTTTTCTCTCATCAGATTGTTGGGCAAACGTACTGCCGACACGAGACTGGCGTTT
Organism: Tannerella sp.; assembly: GCA_031277235.1. Classification (GTDB taxonomy): domain Bacteria; phylum Bacteroidota; class Bacteroidia; order Bacteroidales; family Tannerellaceae; genus Tannerella. Next base: position 2,574 of record JAITMT010000132.1, on the reverse strand, counting down.
TTCATCAGCCATTCGCGCACGGGTTCGTTGCCGGGACTGTTCATCACGCCCTGCGAGGTGATGAAAGCCAGGATGCCGCCTTCGCGTAATTGGTCTATTCCTTTCATAAAGAAATAATTGTGTACGGCGCGGGTTGCCTGCCGCCGTACCATATCCTTACTCCCGGAAAACAGCGGATCAAAGACATGCGTATCGCCAAAGGGAATGTTGGAAGCGATCATGTCAAATTGGTTGTCCGGGCGGTTTTCGATTTCCTCGAAGGGACGGATATGGATTTTGTCGTCGGGATGCAGATGCGAAAGGATTTTGCCGGTCAGTAAATCCCTTTCAAAACAGACGGTTTCGTTGTGTGGAAAGGTCTGCCGGAAAGCGTCTGCAAAAGCGCCGTTTCCTGCCGACGGCTCCAGAAAGCGGTGCGGGGAAATACCGTTTTCCTTCAACGCTCCGGTAAGGGAAAGCACGGCTTCGGGTGGCGTGTAAAATGCCGTCAGAACGGATTTTTTGATGCCGTCGTAGTAATGTCTGTATTCGTTTTCATCTTTGGAGTTTTTGAGGATAAGTTGTTGCAGGTCTGCTACAAGCGGTAACAAGTCCATTTCGGATTTTGTCCAGTCTGTCCGGTGGTTTTCTTCCGTTGATTTCAATACGCATTTGATACCGCCGAACCCGCTGTACTGTTTTAATTTGTTACGTTCTTCCTCCGTTGCCCTGCGCTTTTCCCTGTCCAGGGTGAAAGCGGTGCGGATTGCTTCCATATTGGCGAACAAATGCGCCTTTTTGTTGTAAGCCATTGTCAATTACGAATTACGAATTAAAAATTACGGATTGTTCATTGTCAATTAGCATCGCAATCGTGCCGGTTAATTCCGTGTAAAGCAGTTCATAGGCAGGCTCGTAGGCGAAGTCATCCGATAACGGATATTGGGCAAAGACGGATTCGCATGCAGGTAATAACTGAATGGCTGTTTCTCTTGCCCTGTTTTCCGGCACTTCGTTGGAAAACTCGTTCCACAGGATGGAAACAAGCGTATCGTGCCGGGAAAAGTGGAGTCCGTTGTATAATGCTTCGTTTGCCGCGTATGCCGCTTCGACGGGATTGTCGCCGTTTCTTACGGACTGTTCGTAGGCGTCAAGGGCTATTTCGGTTCTTGCCGCGATAAACTTTTCATCGTCGGCTAAATGGGGGTGGCTTTCCTGCAGAAAAGCCAGTAGCGCGAGGCGGAAGTAAGACAGATCCGCCGGAATGTTTTTGCTGTTCATAATTTTGCTGTTCATATACCGGTTTATTTGAAATGAACGGCAAAGTTGGTTATAAAGCAGATGAAATATAAGTTGTTACGGGGAAATGGCAGGGGTTTGCATCGCAGGCGGCAGGGGTTTGCCTGAAAGCAAAAAAAGGCTCTGTCAAGAGGGATACCTGACAGAGCCGCTACTGAAATTCCACCGTTTAACCGTTAAAAACCGTTATGCTGTGTCTTTCAGCGATAAGGATATTACTTTTTTCCTTTTCCTTTATCCTTTTCCGGAAAATCAAATGCCAACTGCCAGTTTTCATCGAACTTCAAGGCGGCGGCAAACACTTTCCCCACCTTGCTTTTGAAGCCGCTGATGACTGCCGTTTTGCCTTTGGACAGCAATTCGGTAATCTGCCTGTCGGACAGTTCCTTTTCGCTCCGGTTGCGGAAAACCGTCAGACCGCAATCGGGATTGGAACATTTCACAACTTTAGGATAGAAACGTACCTGTGCAGTCTTGCATTTGGGACACGAAGCCTCGCCCCTGCCCCCTCCGGACGCCTCACCTTGTCCCCCTCCAAACACCTCCCCCTGTCCCCCTCCAAAGGAGGGGGTTAGGGTAGCGTCCAGCAGTTCCGTTGTGATTTGCCGCGTGAAAATTTCAATCGCCCGGCGGAAAGTATCGGGCGCCGTTTCGCCCTTTTCTATCTGCGCAAGCGTCTTTTCCCAGCTGCCGGTCAATGCAACATTGGCAATGCGTTTGTCCTTAACCGTTTCATGGACGGCAAGTCCTTTTCCGGTTGGGATTAACGACTTCCTTTCCCGGCGGATATAGTCGCGGGTGAAAAGCGTTTCGATGATTGCCGCACGGGTGGCGGGCGTTCCTATGCCGCTTTCCTTCATAGCCTCGCGTTCCGCTTCGTCTTCCACTTCCCTGCCTGCCGATTCCATGGCTGACAGCAATGAGGCTTCGGTATGCAACGGTTTCGGTTTGGTCTGTTTTTCCAGTATTTCGGATTGCAGAATTGGCAGTGTTTCTCCCTGACGGATTTCGGGCAGACTGTTGTTTTCATCATCCGCCGTTTCTTCCGGTTCTCCCAAAACTGCCCGCCAGCCTGCCTGTCTGATCACGGAGCCTTTGGCTTCAAAAAGCGTTCCGGCGCAGACACAGACAACCGTCGTTGCATCCTTCACGCACTGTCGGGAAAAAGCCTACAGCATTCGTCCCGCTACCATTTCATAAACGGTCTGTTCATCGCCGGACAGGGCGGCGGCACTGTTTCCGGTAATCAGCAGCGCATGGTGGTCGGTTACCTTTTTACCGTCCACGCTGCGGGTA
>JAITMT010000072.1 GCA_031277235.1 Tannerella sp. | reverse complement strand
TCAAAGCCCTGGTCGGGCAAATCTTTTACTTTGATAGACTGCCCCAATTTTAAAGGCGAAATATCTACTTCAATAACGTCTTTCAAGGTTTCCGGTGTAGCTCTTACTTTCAGTTTTCTTACTTTAATTAAAAGTTTACCGCCCTCGCGCACACCCGGCGAAGAACCCACAATTTTAATCGGAACGTCCGCATAAATTTTAGTTTCGGGAATTAATTTGATAAAATCCAAATGTAGAATTTCATCGCTAACTGGGTGTACCTGAACGTCTTTTAATAATGCCTCAGATGTCGTTCCGTCAATATCTACAATAACTTTGTAGAAATTTGGCGTGTACAGCAACGCGCGTAGCGACCCCATCGTAGATGTAAAGTGCACCACCTCGTTTCCTGCATACATAACACAAGGTATGTTGCCGTTTTTTCTGTCGGCTTTTGTGGCTTTTTTGCCTACCCCTGTTCTTGCTTGTCCGCTAATGGTAATGGTTTGCATAATGTTTTTACTTTTTTTGAATAAATAATGAATTAATAGATTTATACTCGTGAGCATTTCTTATTGCTTTGGCAAATAGCGGCGCAACAGAAAGTACTTTTATTTTATTGCTTTGTTGTTTCAGCGGAATGGTATCGCAAACCACTAATTCTTCCAGCGCAGAACTGTCTATGCGTTCATACGCCTTGCCCGACAGGACGGGGTGTGTAATTAAAGCCCGCACACTTTTGGCGCCGCTTTCCATAATCAAATTGGCGGCGGTGGTGAGCGTACCTCCCGTATCAATTAAATCATCTACCAACACCACGTTTTTATCTTTCACATTGCCAATCAATCGCATAGATTCGATTTCGTTGTGTTTGGAACGATATTTGTCGCAGATTACCAAGTCGGTATTAAATTGCAGTGCGTAGCTTCTTGCCCTTTTGGTGCTGCCCACATCCGGCGATGCAAAAATCACATTTTCCATATCTAAATTTTTTAAATAGGGAAAAAATATGGCAGAAGCATCTAAATGGTCAACCGGAATATCGAAAAATCCCTGAATTTGCGGGGCGTGCAAGTCCATCGTCATCACCCTTTGCGCACCGGCGGCAACCAGCAAATTGGCAACTAATTTTGCTCCGATAGCCACTCTGGGCTTATCTTTTCTGTCTTGCCTTGCCAAACCAAAGTAGGGCATTACGGCAATAATATATCCCGCCGACGCCCTTTTTGCCGCATCTAACAACAATAAAAGTTCCATCAAATTATCGGCAGGCGCAAAGGTGGATTGGATACAAAATAAAAAAGACCCTCTGACCGATTCTTGAATAACCGGCTCAAACTCACCGTCTGAAAAGCGCATAACCTCCACCGCCGCCAATTCCTGACCATAGCTTTCTGCTATTTTTTCAGCCAAATATTGTGTAGCTTCACCGGAAATCAACTTGGAATCAGGAATAGTCACTTTAATTTTTTTGCAAAGATAAATTATTTATGTAAGATTTTATATTAAAAATTTTTTATGTAAATCATCTTAGTACACGACAAAAAACTTTATTAAACAGATATTCAATTTATTAAATCCAGAAAGTAGACATTCAGTGATATAATCAAGTCCATACCTAAATACAGAAACAGCCCTCCTGCCATGTTTTTTAATTTGTATTGGTTTAATTTTCGTGTCTATATAATCACCTATTTTATAGCACCACACAAAAGCAATCATCACTAAATTGACAAGTTTTTCTAATCTATCTAAATGAGTAACGTGGGTATCCTCTAAATTAAATCCACTGGTTTTAAATCCTTTAAATAGCGTTTCTATCTGCCATCTTTTCTTGTAACACTCCAAAGCCTCGTCAGGTCTATTGAAAGAAACTACGATACAAAAGTCTAATTTCCCGTCATTTATTGTTTTTATTCCTGAAAGATAGCAATATTGTCCATGTAATTTTACAATTTTAGTATAATGTCGTAATTCATTTATTCTCAAATCATTAAATAAAAAATATGCTGTAATTTCTTTCTGTTTATCAGGTACATATATTTTGAAGTTATTCCGTATTCGAATATGATAGCGTATGTTGTTGATATTTAGAAAATTAAGCCAATCTTCTCCAATAAATTCTCTGTCCGCCAACAAACATTCGATACATGAGCTTCCAAACCAGTCAATAAAATTTTGAACCAGGATTATTCGTTCTTGTGTATTAGAATTGCCTTTTTTATTTAACATTTTGAACATCAATGGAAAAGCGATATTTTTATAGCTCACTCCCAGCATTAAAATATTGATATTCTTTTCTCCGAATTTCCAATTAGTCCTGTCCATGACCAAAGTTAACGACGTTTTATTGGGTAATAAACTGAAAATCAATTTTGCAACTAACTTTACAGGAAATTCTACTGTCGCAATAAAACGTTGAATGCGTCTGTAATTGCTTGATGATTTTGAAGCAGTATCAAATCCTGCTGACAATTTTGAGAAATTTACAGACTTAACCTTACATAGTGAGCTGATAAACAAGCAAATGAGATGTATGCGTGCTAAATGGAGTTCGTCCTTAAAAAATGCTTGAAATACTGCTAATAATTGTGTACTTTTGTACTCAGAGTTGATATTCTTTTTTATTGTCATGCATTAATATTAATAATATAATGCTAAGAGTATCAACTCTTTTTGTAAACAAATGGTGGATAATTCACATCGCGTTAGGTAAGGAATTTATTTTTTGTCGTGTACTAAG
>JAITMT010000071.1 GCA_031277235.1 Tannerella sp. | reverse complement strand
AAAAAACCTTTTGCCGGCACGCTTTGGCTGCGCGCCGAATCTCTAATAATGTCAATTTTTCCATCATAATGCTATTCATTTCTTTACTTTTTTAATTTGTATTATATTGTTTTATAGTTGTTTTCTTTTGACTTTCTTACCTCTCTTCGCCGGCGCGGATTTGCAATCCGCGCCATTCAACGCACCGATTGCAAATCGGCGCGAGCGAAATTTCCCCTCCGACAGAGGAATATCTGTTCTACCGTCTTTATACCTCCGCTTTTCCCGTAAAAAAGGAGAGACTGTTACTATGTCGGAAATACATGAATACATTTTCTATCTTTATGTTACTTTTTAATTTTTAAATTTGACCTTACCCCTGCCCCCTCTTCACCGGAAGAGGGGATATTGGGGAAGGGGTTTTCCCTTTTTTCCTCTCTTCCCTGTTGTTTTCCTTCCCTGTGGGGAGGAAGGATTAGGGCGAGAGGCTTCTCTTTAGCGGATGCAAAAGTGAGGAGTTTTACAGAATATACATCAATATTTATAGATGTAAAAGCAATGAGTTTTGAAAAATATTCTATGAAAATACCATTAGTGTATGGATACAAAATATTGATTATCAAGTATGTTTCTTTTTATTTTATAAAAAGCATGATTGTTTCTCAAAAAAACAAACTACATTTGCAGCCGATTTGTAGTACTTGACAATAATAATATTTATGAGATTATGTATAAACTTATTTTTATTTGCCTCCTTTTCACCGCAGGTGTTCTCATGGAAATTTTCGCTCAAAACGGCGAGCAGATTGCCATGGACTCTCTGTCGCGAATCGTGAACAGCCCCAAAATCGAACAGCGGGAAAAAATCAAACCGATGGTGGAACTCTCGCTGGTATTTGCCGACGAAGGCGACAGCCTGAAAGCAAAAGAACTCCTGAACCAAGCACGGACACTTGCCCGAAAACAAAAAGACAGCAAGTATATGGTTTATGTTTTGAATTCGGAATTGAAGAATATTTTGGATATCTATCCCAGAAATATTACAAAGATTTATAAAATTATAGACAGTGTTTATGTTGCCATCTCAAAAACTGCCGACCTTGAAGCGCAAGCATCCGGCTACGATTGTATAGGATATATGAAAAGTATAACAGATTTGAAGTATAATTTTGACGATTGTTTTACAGCCATATCCCTTACCGAAAAACTTCCGGAAAGTTCGCCGGAAAAATACGTGCTGTTGTTTAATGTTTATAAAACTCTGTTTGCAGAGAATATGCGCAAAGGAAAAACAGCCAATACCGAAAAATACCTCAATGAAATGTATCGGACGGCTGAAAAAACAGGAAACGAGAATAATATTTGCCTGGCCATAAATGCAAAAATGTATTTTACAATTCATTCTCCAAAAGATGAAAAACAGATTACACAAAATTTTGAGAGTTTGGAGCGGTATATTTCTCAAAACAAAACCCGTCTCAGTTCGTTAAACTATCTAAATTCAGTAACCATGTTGTGGGTTTTATATCTCACCTATCCAAATATCCATTACAAGGAATTGCTGAAACCGCATATAGAACACTGCAAAAAAATATCGGGAAATAATCCCAAAACCAAAAGAATGTTGCTCGTCCTTAATTTTTACGATGCATACGAACGGAAAGATTATGCAAAAGCGATAGAACTTTGCAAGGAACAAGTTCAGATTGATAAAATTGCAAATCCCAATCTCGTCAGCAACAGATATCAAGATTTATTCATCGTTTATACGGAAGCCGGACAATATCAACAAGCGTCCGAAGCCATGGCTGAAAGTATGAAATATTATAAACAGTCCATGAATGAACAGGTAGAAGAACAGCGGCAACTCGCCGAAGTGAAATTTGAAACGGAAAAAAAGGAAAACGCACTGAAACTTGCCCAAATCAGAATTGTATTCCTGCTGGTTGTTGCGGTTCTGGTAATCTGTTTCCTGATTGTTTACTTCACGAAACGCCATGCGAGAATCAAACTGCAAAAGGAAAACGCCGAACAGCAAAGGGCAAATGCTGAACTGCAAAAGGAAAATGCCGAACAGCAGGCAAAACTGATGAAATATGAAAAGGAACTGACGCAGAAAAAACTGGTGGCAAGCAATATGCAGATTATGAAAAAGAACAAGACACTGGAACAAATTACGGAAAAAACCAACGACAGGGAAATCAAAAAATTGATAAAAACCGACCGCGCCAGCGACAAAACGTATGCCGATTACAACAGGGTTTTCGGCGAAATACATCCCGAATTTTTTGAATTTCTGCAAAAAAGAGCCGCCCCGAAAAGACTCACGACGCTTGAACTGCGCTACTGTGCCTATATTTACATGCGTAAAAGCAACCAGGAACTATCCGAAGAACTGAACGTGAGTTACAATACCGTCCTGAGCCACAAAGGCACCCTGAAAAAGAGATTGAAAGTGGACAGGAAAATGAGTCTGGATGATTTTATTCAAAGTTTCCATCCAAGCCAGACCTGAAAGTCAATCTTGATACAGAAAAACAGGGTTTTAATGCAAAGTGGATTTAGTCCCGTCAGGGACGAATTTTCATAACCGCAGACGAGCGGGAGCGTTGATTACGGAAAATTTGAGAATTTGAAGATTTGAGAATTTGAAGATTTGAATAAAAACCTAATTTCACAAACTGAAAAAACCTCAGTAGCAAGGAAATGTGTTATCTCCCGTTACCTCATTTCGTCGGTTTTTATTGTAAAGAAAATGAGGTAATGAGGTTTGTTATGTACCGTGCCTGTTGCTTGCTACTGAGGTTGTTTAGTTGTTAAAATCAGGTGGAAATGAGGTTTGGAAGCGGCGTTCGGCGACAGGTTAGAAAAGCCGTATTTTCATAACCGCAGGCGAGCGAAGCGTTGCCTGCGGACATCCGGCAGCGGTTCCCGCAGGGATGCCGTGCGAGGGAGAAAGTTTTCTGCCTATCTAAAACTGCCAAAAATTCTTCATGAAGATAGCGTTTATTGCATTTGCCTCAACCGAATCCTCCCATATTTCGCAATTCGCAATTTTTTCCGTACCTTTGCACCCTCACAGGTTTAATAAATTTAAGGTATATGTCTGAAATTAAATGTATTGGAGTTTTGACATCCGGCGGCGACGCACCCGGAATGAATGCGGCTATTCGTGCCGTAACACGCGCAGCTATAGCGCAGGGAATGGATGTAAAGGGAATTTATCGCGGTTATAAAGGGCTGATTGCCGATGAAATAGAAGATTTCAAAACGCAGAACGTAAGTAACATCATCCAGCGGGGCGGTACGATTTTGAAAACGGCTCGCAGCGAGGAGTTCAAGACGGCTGAAGGCATGCAGAAAGCTTACGAGAATCTGATGAAACACGGTATTGACGCTTTGATTGTGATCGGTGGAGACGGCAGTTTGACCGGCGCCCGCAGTTTTGCGCAAACATACAATTACCCGATTGTGGGGCTTCCGGGGACGATTGACAATGACCTCTACGGTACGGACACGACCATCGGCTACGACACCGCGCTGAATACGATAATGGAATGCGTAGATAAGATTCGGGACACGGCTTCCTCGCACGAAAGGCTGTTTTTCATTGAAGTAATGGGGCGTGACGCCGGATTTCTGGCACTCAACGGCGCTATCGCCTCCGGCGCCGAAGCGGCGATTATTCCCGAAATTTCATTGCAGAAAGACCAGTTGGCGGAGATGATTGAACAGGGTTTCCGCAAGTCGAAGAACAGCAGTATCGTACTCGTTGCCGAAAGTGAAATCACGGGCGGCGCGATGGGCGTTGCCGAACGTGTGGAAAAGGAATATCCCCAGTTTGACGTAAGAGTCTCTATTTTAGGACATTTGCAGCGGGGAGGCTCGCCGTCGGCACAGGATAGAATTTTGGCTACAAGGATGGGCGTTGCTGCGATTGATGCCCTGCTCGAAGACCAGCGCAGCGTTATGACAGGCATTGTGAACGATCAAATTGTGCTTGTTCCGTTTATCAAAGCGATAAAGAACGACAAACCGCTTGACCAGACGTTGCTGAATGTTCTGAAAGTCGTTTCGATGTAACTTATACAAGATAATTTGTCTTTATGAAACAGTCCATAGTCAATAAATTACAGGATTTTTTTCCCGCTTACCCCATTGAAAAGGCGTGGGTGTTCGGTTCTTATGCCCGCAGTGAAGAAACGCGCAAAAGCGATATTGATATTCTGGTACGGTTTGATAAGGATGTACGGATTTCATTATTTGATTATGCCGGGATTGCGCTTGACCTTGAAGATTTGTTGCATAAAAAAGTGGATTTGGTGGAGGAGGGCCAACTTCTTCGCCGCGCACAGGAATCGGCAGAACACGATAAGATTTTAGTTTATGAGAGATATATCCAAATTTCTCTCCAATCCTGACAGGTGGGGTGTAAAAAATGTGCATATAATGAAAATATTCTTCGTTCTTTTATCCCGTAGGGATGGGATATTGGTAGAATACGGATTTTCTCTCCCGCCTGGCGTGCCGTCAGGTACGCAACAGGTTGATTTTTTTCATATCACGTACCTAACGGCACGCCCGTTGTGTGTGACATGTTTTCTACCAATATCCTGTCCCTAACCGGACATTGATGTCAACGTTATTCAATTTTTAGAACGCATTTTCAAATTTTTCAAACCCTCATTTTTTACACCCCACCTGACAGGATTGCATGTATATAGCATATATTTCAATCCCCATTCGACTCCGAAGGAGTCGTATATGAATCCGAATCGTGTTTGCTATAAATATTTGAATCCTTTGGATTCATTTATCTCTTCAAAAACAAGTCAATCAGTTTTCGGGCAGTTACAAAGGCGCTTGCCTTTTTGTTGAGCACTTTTTTCTCCATGACCGGAAGCAGTTTTTCTATTTCGGGATCATTGTAAAACGAACTGCGGAGAAGATTGTTAATACTCTCATACATACGGTATTTCGCCTGTTCGTCGCGTTTGCGTTCAAAGTAACCATTCGCCTTGACAAAAGTTACGTATTCGTCCACCATATTCCACAACTCCTCAACGCCGAGCGCATAGTAGCCCGAATAGGTGATCACTTTGGGCGTCCAGCCCGATTCTCCCGGCGGAAAGAGACTCAGCGCGTTACGGTAATTTGCCGCGGCGAGTTTGGCTTTGGGAAGATTGTCGCCTTCGGCTTTGTTAATCGCAATACCGTCAGCCATTTCCATAATTCCGCGCTTGATACCTTGCAGTTCGTCGCCCGTGCCCGCCAACTGAATCAACAGGAAAAAATCCACCATCGAATGGACGACCGTTTCGCTCTGACCGACGCCGACCGTTTCCACGATAATCATATCGAAACCCGCTGCTTCACAGAGAACTATCGTCTCACGTGTTCTGCGCGCCACGCCGCCCAGCGAGCCTGCCGACGGCGAAGGACGGATAAAAGCGTGTTTCTCGCGCGAAAGCAACGACATGCGCGTTTTATCGCCGAGAATACTGCCGTGCGTGCGTTCGCTGCTGGGGTCAATCGCCAGCACCGCCAATTTGTGTCCCTTGTTGATCAGATACATTCCCAACGTGTCTATCGAGGTGCTTTTTCCGGCTCCCGGCACGCCTGTAATACCAATGCGAACAGAGTGGGAAGTATAGGGAAGACATTTTTCGATGATTTCCTGTGCAATCTGATAATGTTGAGGTAACGTGCTCTCTACCAGCGTAACAGCCTGTCCCAGCATGGCTATATCACCTTTCAGGATTCCTTCTACATAGTCTGATGCAGAGCGCTTTATGCGCTTTTTACGCATCTGGTCGAGATAGGGATTGAGCGTGGGAGGCGCCGACACATCCTTGCTGACTGTCAGAGATTTATAAATTTCCTGATTTTCAAAATGCTCCATTATTTTGCTTTTTGCGCAGTGATTTTTATCATACGGACAGGTCCTTTCGGATCGTTGCAAACAACATAGATATCCGTGTCAATATCAGAGGTTTCCACATCTTTTACTTTAATGGTTGCCTTGACAGGAAGCGATGCGCCCGCCGCAATCGTTTTTCCCTGCATGTCAGGAAGTTGAACACGCGGATCTTCACTGGTCATGCTGTGAATGATCAAATCGGATTTTCCGCCGTTGGTCAGCATGATTTCCTTGCCGGAAACGCTTCCCATTCCCAGAAAACCGCTTTTGAGTTTTCCGAAATCAATCATTGCATTTTCGATGTTAAGATGCGGAGCATTAACGCTTTCCAGTGGAGAAAGTTGTTTGAAATCGTCCAAATAATTCACCGTAGCCGCAATATTTTCCTTGCCCAACACTTTGCCGGCTTTGTCTTTGATGGTCAGCAACAGGTTATCTGTGATTCGACCTCGCTTGTCGGCGGTTTTTACGCCGTCTATGGTAACGGTAAACTCGTTTGCCCAGTCGCTTTTGAGCGAATCGGGCGACTGAACCGTCATGTAATCAGGCACATTTTCCCACGAAAAATATACGGTTTCAGTATTGAAATTCTTGAGATAGGCAACTTTTTTACTGTCCTGTCCCTGCGTGAAGTTCTTGTATAGCAGGTAGTTCTGTTCAACTCCCACGCCGCCGACCGTATCCACATAATTGACATGCGGATCCTGCGGTTTATCAACGACCAAACCGGTGATAGTCAACTTATATCGCTTATAGCCACTGTCTTCGTTGGTATAAACCGTTGCATATTTGTTGAAAGGACCGAGCCGTCCCCGCGGATTGTAGGCAAGAATGATTTCCCCTTCCTCGCCGGGAGCGACGGGAGTTGTCGTCCATTCGGGTTTTGTGCAGCCGCAAGAGGCTTGTACTCTGGTAACTACGAGCGGCGCCGTACCGACATTCTTGAACGTGAAAATATGTTCGGCATAGCCGTCGTTTTCGCCAATCGTACCGAACTCATGCGCCGTTTCGGTCGGCATAAAAACGGGTAATTTTTCGACCGTGCTCGAATCGCCCTCTACAACCGTGCCTTTGAGCGCCAGTTCGACAGGTTCAGCCTTGTCCATGTACACGGTAACGCTCTTGTCAATGGCGCCAATCCGTCCTTTCGGGTCGAACGACACCTTGATAAGCCCCGATTGTTGCGGAACGACGGGTTGCCGCGTCCATTCGGGAACGGTACAACCGCACGAAGACACCACTTGCTTGATTACAAGCGGCGTCGTGCCGGTATTCGAAACTGTGAAGATATGTTCAACCTTTCCGCCGTTTTCAGGGACAGTTCCGTAGTTATATTCTTTCGAATCAAATGTAAAAGAAGCGTTTACGGCTTCCGTTTTTATGTCTTTGTTTTGGGCATAACCGATAGCCCCTGTCAGCAGGAATCCTAACAGGATTTTCAAGCCGTTGAATCTTCCATACATTGTTTTTCAACTATTTATGACTTTGGAATTACTTTGCCTTTAATGGTTAAAATATAACTGCCAACTTTGCCGTTGCTGTAAACGGAAATTGTTTTCGTGAACGG
>JAITMT010000062.1 GCA_031277235.1 Tannerella sp. | reverse complement strand
TCGTTGTCGTCGCGGATCAGCGCATCACACAGTTCGTAAGTCTCTTCTATCGTGTTGGTTCGGAGGCTTTCATTGGTTTGCACCCTGTCCCAGGGACATTTTACGCGCAATTCGTCGAGTATGTCGAGCAAGTGCCCGAAAGCGTCGAGCCGTTGCTGTTTATCGTTATTTAACATATTGTCAATCATTTTATTATACATTTTAATTATCCCGTTCCGGTTGTTACAATTTCAATTCCGATAGGGATTATCGCTCGGTAGAAAGATGTTCTCTGTCTTGGGTTGCATTCCTATCGGAATGCACTCTGTGGGTTGATATTCTTTCTACCGAGCGATGCATTCCTACCGGAATGCAAACTTTCTACCAATATATTGCTCCGAATGGAGCAAACCTACCCCTGCCACCGCAGAGGGCAATTTATAAGACAATTTATTTATTTTCCTTATATCTTCTCTTTCCGTTTTCGAGGAAATCAATATATTTCTGAATATCCTCGTTATAAGCATACGAAGGCATTAACGGAAATCCCTGATTATCAAGTATCACATAGAACGGTTGCGCATTGGAGCCGAATTTGATGCGTTGCAGGTAACTCCATTTCTCACCAACCTTTTTGAGAATTCGGGTTTTACCGTTTTCGTTAACTTTCATATTTTCAGGAAGTTTAGTTTTATCATCCACATACAATGAAATCAATACATAATCGTTTTCGAGAATATTTTTCACCCGCGCGTCCGTCCAGACAGACGCTTCCATTTTTCGACAATTCACGCAACCGAAGCCCGTAAAATCAATCATAACCGGCTTGCCCACTTTGGCGGCATATTGCATACCCAGGTCATAATCATCGAATTGCGCGTGTACTCCTTCCTTATAAAGATTGAAATCCTGCGTATAGAGAGGCGGCGAAAAAGCGCTAATCGCCTTCAAGGGCGCGCCCCACAAACCCGGAATCATATAAATGGCAAACGCAAAGGAAACGATGGAAAGGAAAAGCCGCGTGACGGAAACATATTTCAATTCCGAATCGTGCCTAAACCGCAGTTTTCCAATGAGATACATTCCCAACAAAGCGAAAATCACAATCCACAAAACAAGGAAAACTTCGCGGTCTAAAATGCCCCAGCCATACGCCAAATCGGCGACGGAAAGGAATTTCAACGCAAGCGCCAACTCCAAAAAGCCCAGCACAACCTTCACCGAATTGAGCCAACCGCCTGATTTTGGCATGTTTTGCAGCATATTCGGGAAAATGGCGAACAGCGCAAACGGCAACGCCAGCGCAAGCGCAAAACCGAACATTCCGACGGCAGGACCGACAGTTGCACCCTGCCTTGCCGCTTCGACGAGCAGGGTGCCGATGATGGGTCCCGTGCAGGAAAACGAAACGAGCGCCAGCGTAAACGCCATAAAGAAAATACTTAATAATCCGGTAGTTGCGTCGGCTTTACTGTCCATTTTATTTGTCCACGACGACGGTAAAACCATCTCGAAAGCGCCGAAAAATGAAATGGCAAAAACAACCAGCAACAAGAAAAACAGGATGTTAAAAATGGCGTTGGTGGACAAGTCATTCAATGCGCTGGCGCCGAATATTCCCGTGATTATCAGTCCCATAGCCACATAAATGACGATGATGGACAGACCGTAGAGAACAGCGTCGGCAACGGCTTTTTTGCGATTTCGGGTGCGCTTGAGGAAGAAACTGACGGTCATCGGAATCATGGGCCACACGCACGGCGTAAGCAAGGCTATCAAACCGCCGATAAATCCTGCTATAAAGATGTAAATGAGCGACTTATCGGCTGCGGAAGTCGTTGCATCACCCAGTGCCTTGAGTTCGTCTATGACGGGCGTCCATCGGGAATCAGACTGATTATCAGCATCATTACCGGCTCTAAAGTCTGCGGTGTTGATTATTTTTCCAGAATCCGAAGCGTTTGTGAAATCCGTTACACCTGTGGCGGTAGTCGAATCCTGATTTGCATCCGTTGGATTATCAGATAATTGACTGTTATTTGCCGAATCTGCGGAGGAAGCGCCGGAAGTCAGATTTGCGGGAATATTTTTGATATTTTTACTGTCGAAGGCAAAGCCGAGCCGGTCGGGCGGCGTGCAAGTTTCGTCGTTGCAAGCCATAAATTCCACTTCACCTTCGACGCTAAACTTCTTAATATCAGTTACTTTTATTTTTTGCGTAAATGAAACGCTGTTGGAATACCATCGCAGTTCCATCTCGAACATTTTGTCGAAAATGGCGGTCGGTTTCACGGAAGCCGTTGGTTTACCGACCAATTCGGCGCCCTTGAGCGTTTCAAAAGTAAAGGAGGTGGAAACGGGTCCGCCCGGAGCCAAATCCATGTCATACAAATGCCAGCCTTTTTCGATGGTGGCGGTCATCACGATTTCCTTTTCGGCAGAAGGTAAGTCGTTGAAAGTGAACGCCCATTTCACCGGCTCGTAAATCTGGGCATGGGAAACGGAACCGAACGCGAAGAGTAACAAAAATATACCGGTATGTCTGTATGAAAACTTGAATAACCTGTTCATTATCAGGAATAATTTGATGATTGACATGCTCTTTTTATTTAAAATTTCCGGCAAAGATAAACAATATTTTCCGCATAAACAAATTTCCATTGGAAAGTATTTTTTCCGGCGATAAATCCTGCTTTTTTTAATAAGGAAAAACAACTCCGTAATAAAATGAAAAACACTTTCACTGCCTTATAAAATATTTACAATCAGAAATTTACATTGAAACCGACCATTGCCGTAAAAGGTTGCAGGGGATAACCGAAAATCAATTCCTGACGCTGGAAAAGCAGGTTATTCAGTTGCGCATAGAGGCTGAACGTATTGTTGAATTGCCACGAACCGCGAAGACGCAAGTCGTTGACAGGCTTCATTTTCACGTTTTCGCCGTTGTAATAGGCATAAATCCCCGACAGCATATTGTAGTCCAGATTGAACGTGAGCGGGGCGGCGGGTTTGGCGTACAGTCCCAGATTGACTGTTACATTTGGTTTTCCATACGCCTGAATATCGTCGTTATCAGGAATTTGCGTAGTCCGGTTTTTCCAACTGTCCGCGTAAGTCAGCGTATAGTGATTGTACGCGCCTTTCAGGTAAAATCCGAAAATGCTTTTGTAGTCGTATTTCAAGGAGGCGCCTATTTGAAGTCTCTGGGAATTAGGCTGATAAGCCATACTTACATTGTTAAATCCGTTGTCAATCCAATCGTACATCGAAGGGTTGAAAAACACGTCCGCTTCGGTATATTTGTAACCGCCGAAAATGTTGAGCCACAGCCCCGTAGCAACGCTACTTCTGACGCCCATCTGCCCGTCCAACCACGTTTTGGAGGCGTCGGGTGGAAAAGCCGGATTGACATACCGGTTTATGCGCGAAATCTGGCTCACCGTATTGGATTCGATACCGCCGCCCAAATCAACGTAGAACACGCTGCTGGTGGAAAAAGGCACGTCCAGTTGAATATTCGGCGAAACGAGAAAGTCGGTTTCCTGCTGCGAAACCATCATTAAATTGACGCCGAGCAATAATTTCAGAGATTCTCTATCTAATTTATAATAAGGCGAAAACGTCAATTCATAGCGATTGCCGAAATTGATGCTGTCTGCCTGAAGTGCGGTCGGCAATTCGGGCGCCGAATAATTTAAAATATTCAGTTTCACGTCAATACCGAAACACTGCTCGTTTTTAACGGGCGAATTGAGTCCGAAATCCAGCCCGATATTATTTTCCGTAATTCCCTTATATTCCGGCGCTAAGGCGTATTTTTGATTGAAATTCGTATAGTCAACGCCCAGATGATAGCCCAGTTTTTCCTGAATGGTTGAAGCAATGTTCGCGTAAAGATTGATGTTTCTATTTGCCTGATTGGTAATGGAATCACTACTTCCGGCAGGAAAAGTGGAAATATTGGAAATATTGGTCGGCATACCGTAATAATTAAACGCCGAAAATCCGGCGCTACCGCCCAGCGAGAGCGTCAACGCATCGAAAGCATGCTTGAAATCAAGTCCTCCGAGGTTGTCGTTCAGTTTGGCTTTGCGTTTGCCGAAAAGCGCGTCCAGAGCCGCGTCCGGAGATTGCACATTCCCGTTGGTGGAGCGGTGCGAAAAGTGAAAACGCAGGTCGTCGCGCTCCGTATCCAGCAAATGATACCCGAAATCGCCCGTAAAATTCATCAGCATACCGGCTGCCAAATGCAAATATCCCTTGTTTGCATAACGCTCAATATCAGTCATAAACGTACCCGAAGGAAGCACAGTGATCTCATTTTCAAAGTGTAACGGCAACGTATAATCGGAATACACAATCGGTCGCTGTTGCACGACCATCTCGCGCACTTTCGGCAGCGTATTGATTTTCGACGCGTCCATAATCGTCGGGTCGTATTCGCGTTCGAGTGTCATTTGACGGTTAATATCTTCCTTTGTATCTGGCTGTTGCGCCGAAACGGCAACGGTTGTCAAAAAAAGCATGAAACCTGTGGCAAGTGCATATATTTTGTTCTTTTTCATAACTTTAATTATTTCAATTTTTTCAATCTGCTTTCAATCATGCTGTTAATCTCCTCGTTGCCCTTGTAATTGCGCTGCAACGAAGTCAAATACTGGCGAGCCTGAAATTCATCGCCTTTATCTACGTAAATATCAGACATCAAGATGAATCCGCGCGCCAGCCAGTATTGATGCGGCGTGCCGCTTTCGATAAATTCGGTCAATACTTTTTCAGCCCGCGACGGGTCTTTTTTGTCGTAATACAATTGTGCCAGCATGAATTTTGCCTCCGCGCCGTATGCCGTTCGCGTGTCCTTGCTCAAAACGGTGAAGTCGTCAATCGCCTTGTTCGGATCGCCCAGTTTGATGTTTGCCTTCGCCCGCAGATAACGCGCTTCGGCTTGAATTTCAGGCGAAAGTTTGGTTTCCTTCAGCAAATCGGTGGCGGCTTCGATGGCTTCGCGGTCCTGCCCCGTAAATTGGGCGCATCGCATGACGCCGATTTTGGCGGCTTCGATATTTTCGCGCGATTCGGCTGCCGAAGCCAGTTCCCGAAACGTTTTCAAGGCTTCGGCGTAATCTTTGTCGAGATATTCGATTTCGGATTTCCGAGCCAGCGATTCTTCGCGGAATTTCGGATTTCCGCTGTTTAACACCAATATAAACAGCCGTTTAGCCTCCGGATAATTCTGTTTGCCGAAAGCAATTCTCGCCAGATAGAAATTGGCGTTGGAACTGAAAGCGCCGCCGGGATAGGCTTTCAGATAGTTTTCAAGACTTTTCTGCGCGTTTGCCATGTCGCCTTTGGTAAACAGTTTTTCAGCGGCAAGATACGTCAGGGAGTCCTGTACGCTCACTTCCAGCCGCATTCCCTCGCCCATCGAATTGAGATAAGCCGCGTAGGAACTGATGTCGTTCATGTCAATATAGACCGATTTCAAGTCCTGCAAAGCCACTTTCGCCTCTTCGCTGCCGGGATAATTTTTTACTACTTTTTTATAGGCTTCGACTGCGTTTTCATACTGATTGTCATTGTAATACAGCAATCCGAGTTGAACGCCTGCCTTCGGAGCAAGGCTGGATTGCGGATGGTTGTCTATCAGCCGCTTGAAGGAATTTGCGGCTTCGCTGTCCTTATCCAGCAAAATGTATGAACGCCCGCGCTCAAAGAGCGCATCATCAATGTATTGCGACGACGGATATTCGTTGATGAGTTTATCGAGCGACCTGATTTTTCCGCTGTAATCCTTTTGCAAACCCTGCACGAACCCACGCTGATAGAGCGCATAATCGGCGGCGTCGGGCATCAGTTCGACGGCGCGCTGATAATTGGTTTCCGCCTCGGCATACTGACGCTGGTAAAACAGGCAGTCGCCGGCGCGGTTGTACGTATCGGCAAGCGTAACCGGATTTTTTTCGAGCGTCAAATAACGGCGAAAAGCGGTAAGCGCCTGATTATAATCTTTTAACTTGAAATAACAGTATCCGAGATTGTAATATACCGGCGAGTAAACCTCTGAAAATCCCTGTTTTGAGGCATTTTGATACGTGTTGAAATCGGATATGGCTTTGGTATATTGGCTGTTGCGATAATACGATTCGCCGCGCCAGAAATAGGCGTTGGCGCGGGCTTCGCTGTCGTAATTTCCTAATTCTATGGCTTTTGTAAAATAATCAATCGCGACTTCGGTATTCATGTTCATAAATTCCTGATTGCCCAGTTGGAACAGGATATTTTGTTTCGCTTCCAAAATCCGGGTCGTCGGCTTTTTGATTTTGTCAATGGATTCCAGCGCCGCCTCATAGTTTTTGGAAGAGATGTAAACCTCTACCAGATAGTCATATACCTTATCCGCATACAGCGAATTGGGAAAATCGTTCAGGAAACGTTCAAACACTTTCACCGATTCGCCAAAACCCGTAAACGACGTTTCGTGAATGAGGAGAGCGTAGTTGTAGAGCGCGGCTTCCTGCACTTTTTTGTCATAAGTCATGCTTCCCGCCTGGTCAAAAGCCATGCGGGCATTGTTTTTATCATTGATTTTCAGATAATCGTATCCGAGATACAGACTTGCGTTTTGCGTCAGTTCGTCGTCTTCGGCAATCGTTTTCGACAGTGTTTCAATGCTTTGCTCATAATTTTCCACGTTATATTCACAAACGCCAAGCATGTAGAGCGCACTGCGGTCGGGATTATCGGTCGAAGCGACGTATTGTCTCAGCATGGTTATGGCTTGGTCCTGATTATTAAGCTGATAATAGGAAATTCCGGCAATACGGTACAGTTCCGTTTTGGTATCGGCGTCGGGATTGGTTTTCAACAGTCTTTCGACCTGCCGCACTACCTGGTCGTAATCTTCATTCAAGTAGTTGATTTGCACAATGTAATAACTGGATTGCGCACTAAATGCGGGTGTATTTTTCAGTTTGTTGAAATTTTTTAACGCCTCGTCGAATTTGGCGTTCGTATAGTCAATATATGCCAGGTAATACGTTGACGCCTGGGCATATACGCCGTTGTATTCGCGGGCGATGGCGAAGTTTTGCCGCGCGGTCTCCGGCTGTTCGTTTTGCAACTGTGAAAAGGCAAGCCGATAGAGCAATTCTTCCTGCTGCTCAACGTTTAGCGTTTCGATATTAACGACCGAAAAACTTTTTTCGGCGGCTTCGTAATCGCCCAACTCAAAATAACAGTTTCCCTTCAGAAAACGCACCATATCAGCGTGCCGCGAATCGGGATATTTTTCCAGATACGACGTCAGCATATCCAGAGACAGGTGTTTTCCCTGCTCGAAAGCAATGTACGCCAGCATAAAATCAGCCTCCTGGATCAGATCCCTGTTGTCTGCAACTTTCTTATACTCTTCGAGTTTGTCAATGCAACCCGCATAGTTTTTCAGTTCAAAAAAATCTTTTCCGGCGGCAAACAACCTGTCGGGCGCGTCAAACCGGTAAGAGCGTTGCCCGTTTACAGCCGCAAACGCAACGGTCAAACATAACGTAATCAGTATTTTTTTCCTTGTCTTCATCTCATATTAAACGTAACTTCTCGCAAAGGTAGTACTTGTTGCGGAAAATACAAAAGAATTTGTGATTTTTTCGCGATTTTGGATAAAACTGCCTTCCATTCACGCGGGATACGACTGTCCTGAAAGGACAGATTTTCATAACCGCAGGTCAGCGACCTGCGGGAGTTTGCATGCTCTCTGCGTTTGTTGTGTCCGCAGGCGACGCAAGGGTGTTCGCAGGTAATGCTGCGTAGATTCCGCAGGTAACGCAGTCGGGTGTCCGCAGGCAACGCTACGCTCGCCTGCGTTTATGAAAATCGGGCTTTTCAAGCCTGTCGCCGAACATCGTTTCCAAACCTCATTTCCACCTAATTTTAACAACAAAACAACCTCAGTAGCAGGGATATGTGTCATCTCTTCATTACCTCATTCCGTTGGTTTTTGATGTAAAGACAATGAGGTAATGAGGTTTATTAATATTGTACCTCTTGCTACTGAGGTTTTTTCAGTTTGTGAAATTAGGTTTTTTTTCAAATCTTCAAATCTTCAAATCTTCAAATTTTCCGCAGGAAACTTATATATTGTACCTCTTGCTTGCCGCTACTGAGGTTTTTTCAGTTTGTGAAATTAGGTTTTTTTCAAATCTTCAAATCCTCAAATCTTCAAATTTTCCGCAGGCTCTTGCTTGCTAGTAGTTTCAACTACTGAATGCAACTTTTGTTTGTGCAAAGATAGGAAGAAAATTTCTTTGGGTGAATAAAAATTTAATTTTGCTCTTGGTCTGTTGTTTAATTTATAC
>JAITMT010000551.1 GCA_031277235.1 Tannerella sp. | reverse complement strand
TTTGGCTTTCTTCATCCTGTTGCTTGCGGTAACGAATTTCATCAATCTGTTTGTAACGCAAGGCACCATGCGCTTGAAGGAAATCGGCATCCGCAAAACTAACGGAGCGCAAATAAAAGACATTATACGGCTATTCTTTTCGGAAGTCTCCGTGATTGTTTTCATTGCTTTCGGGACAGGACTATTCATCGCTATTGCCTGCCTTCCCTCTTTCAGCCAACTCATCAATAAAACCATAGATTTGAACAGTTTGGCGAGTATCCCGGGCGCGATAGCCATGATTTTGCTTTTTGCTGTAACCGTATTATTATCTGCCTTTTATCCGGCTATTTATCTCAGCCGGTTTTCGCCTTTAGACATATTGGGAAAACGTATCCGTTACTCGGAGCGCCGGTTGACGACGATTATTGTTGTCTTTCAAACGATTCTGTCCATCGTCTTTTTGTCCGTCATTCTGGTGCTGTTCAAACAGGTTTATTATCTGGAAAAACTTCCATTGGGACTGAATCCCGAAAACGTAATGTCGGTCATTACGAATAAGAAACTGTCTCAAAGTTACCATGCCGTCAGGCAGGAATTGCTTCAACTGCCGGAAGTAAAAGCGGTTGCCGGTTCCGATCATATTTTCGGTGAAAGGTGGAGCGGGCAAATCATTGCCAATGCGGAAGATAAAGACAATGAAAAGGGAATCAACGAATACCGCATGTTAACCGGGATGCCGGAATTTATGGAACTGGAACCGGTCGAAGGGCGATTCTGGCAGGAAAGCGACCCGGACAGCGTTCCGACGATTATCCTGAATCAGGCGGCAGTCAAAATGCTGGGCGGCGAATCGCTGCTTGGGAAAACGGTTTTATACAATCGAGAGCCTGCCCGGGTTGTCGGAGTTGTCCGGGACTTTTTTTACGACAATCCGTCGCTGGGCATCGCTCCTATCGTATTGACAAACCGTCCTTACAGCATTAATTTCAATATCCGTTTCCGGGAGAACGTACCGCCTGACCGCGCCCGGCAAATCATATCGGAGGTGTTTCGCCGGTTCGACCCCGACTTTATACTGAATCCGATATGGTGTACCGACATCTATAAAGCCAAATTCAAGGAAATAAAAACACTGACCCGCATTGTGCTGATCGGTGCAGCCATTTCGATTTTCGTCGCCATGCTCGGATTGTTGGCGGTGCATTTGTTTTCGATAGTGCGCCGCACGAAGGAAATCGGTATCCGCCGGATTCACGGGGCAAGAAAAGACTCCATTTTCCTGCTGCTGTCGTTCGACGTGCTGAAATGGATTGGCTTAGCCGCTCTTTTTGCGATTCCGGCAGCCGTCTATGTCGTCTCCGAAATGTTGAACAACTACACCAATCATACCCGTTTGGACTGGATGGTTTTTGCGCTTCCCGTGCTGATACAGTGCGTGATAGCCCTGATTACGACGTCGGGGGTAACGGTCAGCGTGTTGTCGAGGAATCCTGTGAAATCGTTGAAGACGGAATAAAATCAAAGTTCAAGGTTTAAAGTTTAAAGTTCAATCAAAAAAAAATATTCATATTAAATTTATACAATCATGTTAAAAATTGAAAATCTTACAAAAGTATTCCGCACGGAAGAGGTGGAAACAACGGCATTAAACAATGTCTCGATACAAGTAGAAAACAGCGAATTTGTCGCTATCATGGGTCCTTCGGGCTGCGGAAAATCCACACTGCTGAACATTCTCGGCTTGCTGGACAATCCGACTTCGGGAAAATATTTCTTGGACGGCAACGAAGTGGGCAGCCTGAAAGAAAAAGACCGCACGCAGGAACGCAAGGGGAAAATCGGTTTCGTTTTTCAGAGTTTCAACCTGATCGAAGAAATGAATGTCTTTGAAAATGTGGAACTTCCATTGGTTTACATGAAGATTCCGAAAGCCGAGCGGAAAAAGCGTGTAGAAACCGCATTGCAGCGAATGAGCATCAGCCACCGCGCACAGCATTTCCCGAATCAACTGTCGGGCGGTCAGCAGCAGCGCGTTGCCATCGCCCGCGCCGTAGTTGCCAATCCCAAGTTGATTCTCGCCGACGAGCCGACGGGTAACTTGGACTCCAAAAACGGGCTCGAAGTGATGACGCTCCTCAGCGAACTGAACAAGGAAGGCACGACCATCGTGATGGTTACGCACTCGAAATACGATGCGGGTTTTGCGCACAAAATCATCAATTTGTTCGACGGCGAAGTTGTTGCGGAGGTGCAGAGCAAGATGTAACACCCCTCCCCTGCCCTCCCCAAAGGGGAGGGAGTTCCAAGCCCCTAAATCCCCCTCAGAAGCCTCCCCTAACCCCTCCGAAGGAGGGGGACTCCCTCCCCTTCGGGGAGGGTTGGGGAGGGGCTACAAATGTTCTTTGACATATTGGTTTACACGTTTTTTTCGACAATTATTTTGTTTTGTTGCAAAGAGTATGTATTTTTGCAGAAAAATACAGAAAGAGTATGGCAACAATAACATTACAGTACAACACGCAGAATCCGCAAGCGTTAAGTTTGCCAAGTTCAATTCGTAAGTCTGGCGTTTTCAAGGTGAAAGATAGCATGAAAAAAACTTCGAGAAAAAAAATTGATCTAAATCCCGATAAACGTACAGAAGATTATACGGATGAAGAAATGGTCGTTTATAATTCGATGCTTGGCGCTTCGAAAATTTTAGCGAGTAAGGATTTATGAAATTTTCTCAGCGAGACATCGTCGAAATCAACTTTTACTTTCCGAATGGGGATTCAAAACCTCATCCTGCCATTGTTGTATCGAATGATGAACTCTTTGAAACAGAAGGTTTTTTCTATTTTGTTCTGATTTCGTCGAAAGACTACAACAGGCAATATTGTTATGATTTAACAGATGATATGACAACTATGCAACTCTTAAAAAAGAGTTTTGTGAAATGCCACTTGATTGTTGGCGATACCGACAAGGTTATCATCAAAAAATTAGGTAAAATTAAAAAACAATATTTTGATGAAGTCGTTGCTAAAATTTTCAATTCAATATTTTGATTATCTTCCCCCCTCTCCCTGTGGAGAGGGGCAGAGGGAGAGAATTTTAGTTTTTTGAAATATTGGTTTACACGTTAATACAGTGTCAGTTGTTCGGTTAAAATGATTTATGAATCTCCGTATAAACACCTAAAAAGTGCAATAATGAATCCAAAGGATTCAAATATTTATAGAAAACACAATTTGGATTCATATACGACTCCGAAGGAGTCGAACGGGGGGTGAAATATGACATTTTCTATAAACATGCAATCCCTTCAGGATTGAAAAGATGTTTGGGTATGAATAGGGATTTACATAAAATGATTTATGAATATTCAATATAATACCCAAATTTGGCACAATCCGTTAGGGATGCCGGTAAACTCAGATATAATGTTGAGTATTCATAAATAATTTTGACGTCGAATTTATCGAAAAAATATTTCATTTTATTTGGTAAGAAATAAAGAATCATGTAATTTTGTAGTTGCAAATAAAAAAATAACGGATTATATTTTTACCAACATGCAGAATATTAAAGAGATAAATACAGAAACAGCTATAAAACAAATTGATTGGCAATTTCCGAATGACAATGAAATGACTGCAATAGAGGATTTCAAGGAAATGGTTAGAAATAGTGAAAATGCACCGCATATCTCTTTCGACGAATTTTGTGAAGTTACGGACGAATGGTTAAACAGGTAAAACTTCCTAAGCAGCCAAAACCGAGAAAAATCATTATTTCAACGGAATTTGTTATCAATTTGGCGCGCGTTAGGAATTACGGTGAAGAATTGTTTGGAAAAACCGTAAGTAATAAACTCGTGAGAGAAATAAGGCAAAAAATTGCATTTTTAAGCAAACAATCTGACAGCAACCCTAAAAATCGTTTTTTGAAAAGTACGAAGACGAAAACTTACCGTAATATTATTCACAAGAGTTATTGCATTTTGTATTCTGTAACCGACTCTACTATTGATGTTATTGATATTTATCATTCGGCGCGAAATCCCGGGTATATTCGATCTCTTGTAAAATAGATACTTTACATTTGCAGATATCTAATCAAAAACGTGTAAACCAATAAAAAAGTTTACACGTTTTGTTATTTTATTAACTGTTAAATATTGAAAGATATGATTAAGAATTTTTTATTTATCCTGAAAAGGTTTCAAACGGCG
>JAITMT010000529.1 GCA_031277235.1 Tannerella sp. | reverse complement strand
CCCCCTATGAAGCGAAGCGATTGGGGGTGAAAAATGGGAGAAAAAAACATCCCTTTGCTTCTCGTTACCCCTCTGTTTCAACGGATTTGCAATCTGCCAAAAAATACAACGTATAAAATTGAAAATAAGCGGATTATAAGTTCGAATAATAACATCCTGCGAATGGTCAGGGATCACATACCAACTACTCCCGCAATGTCCTGTCTCATAGTTTCCAATAATTGAGTATCATACCCACTTCGCCAAGAATCACCTATAAGACGCTCTGCCTGGGCATGGATGTCAATCTTATTACGTTCTTTAGACATTTTTATTGTTATACGAACTCTGTAATCTTTTCTGATATATCCATTTGACATTTTTATATAAGTTGTATTCCATTTTGTTCTCAAATAACCTGCCTCGGGAGAAATCATGTCTATTTCAAAATTGCGGGTAACAATACCTAAAACATCGTCAAAAGCAAGTTCATACTTAACGTTTTTACTGATTAGAACAGAAGTCCAACCGCCATCGCCTTCAACAAAACTTGCAATCGGTACTACTCTTGGAGTTCTCCTTGCTCTACAAGACTCAAAAAAGACTATAGAGACCGTTGAAAAAAATGCAAGTTTTATAAAATTTCTCCTACTCGTCAGGCTTTTCAGACTCACCCCGTTTTTGAAATGGTCTCTGGTCTCCATTACACTGTTTACATTTTTGTGTCGTCTCATAATTTTCTCAATTTAAATTATTAATAATTAATTATTTGTAAAATTTTCTATAGTTTATATATTGACAATAAAAAAGCGGACTTTCTATCCGCTTTCCTTAGGTCTTCGACTACCTGCACACAAGATAATAAAGCCCGCATTATGCGAGCGTTTATTATATTTTCTGTGTGCTTTTTGAAAGTGTCGAAGTTTTCAGGAAAGCAAGAATATTACAAAACGCTATTTCATATGTCTCAAATCATGCTTGTTGGCACATTGTTTATAATCTAAATTGTTAGGCGCTTCTTACACTTTTTGATATTTTGATTTTAGTAGAGAGCCGAAGCGCTTTAAAAACTCTCCAAGAAAATCGCTACAAATGTATCTACTTTTTTTTGAATAAACAAAGAAAAATACAACTTTTTTTCTGAACGGTAAGATAGTCTACTGGTGCTGCCCCCGCAGCAAATCATTCACCGTTTTCACCGGATTGAACGTTTCGATCGGGATTTCCACGAAAATCGTGTTCCAGTCACTCATCGCGCCGTTCCACAAGCCCGGCAGTTCGAGCGCTTTCAATTCGCGACCGTCCTTGCTCTTTTGGGAAATGAAACCGGTGTTTTTATCCACATAATCAGGTAGATTGTATTTTTCTCCGTTCACGTTCCTGATGGCGCACACCAAATCCACCGGATTGAAATGAGAACCTGTTTCAAACGCTTTTTGAGCCGCGGGGTTATCCATGTCAATCTGCGAACTTTCCAGAATTTGCAGGGATACCGTACCATCCTGATTGACAGCCAGGAACGGACCGCCGCCCGGTTCGCCTTCATTTTTCACCATGCCGCAAACGCGAATCGGTCGCATCAGTTTTTTCTTGATATACAGCACCAGTTCAACGTCTTCCAGATATTTTGTCTCCGGATTCTTGATGCACAACCCGTTCTGCAAAAAATAGATCATTTCTTCTATCTGTTTGTGCGTGTAATCGCCGCTTTCAATCAGGCGTAAATAGTTGAAAATCTGTTGTTGAAGCGATACGAGCACGCCGGCGATGACTTTTTTATATCTAACGGTCTCATCCTTAAGCCTGTCGGGCACCACGTTGTCAATATTTTTCACAAAAACCACATCCGCATCCAGCGAGTTGAGATTCCGAATCAGCGCGCCGTGCCCGCCGGGGCGGAAAACCAACTGCCCCTTGACGTCCCGAAACGGCGCATTCGCCATATCCACCGCAATCGTATCGGTACTTGGCAGTTGCGTGCTGAAAGAAATTTCATATTGCACGCCGAACTTTTTCCCAAATTCGGGAATTTTTTCCCTGACCAGATTTTCAAAAAGCAACAGATGGTCGGGTGAGACGGTAAAATGTATAACCACCTTATTATCTTTACCTTTCGCATACATGGCGCCTTCGGCAAGATGCTCCTCCATCGCCGTCCGGGCGCCTTCGGGATAGTTATGAAACAGCAGCAAGCCTTTCGGCAATGCGCCGTAGTTCAATCCCCTGTTATCCAGCAGATTGGAAACAACAGCCTTGTAATTTCCCCCGGCAACCAGCGCTTCAATTCCTTTTCCCTCATTTTTCATGCAAACGGTATTCAAAGCCCGGTAAAAAGCGAAATGTTGAATACCGTCGAAAAATGCTTGTTCGAAATCGGTTGTCGGGACGTCATAATCGGCTGACAAAAAGGAAAATAAATCCTTAAACATCCGGCTTGCAGCCCCCGAAGCGGGTACAAACTTCGCGATCGTCCTGTCTTCCTGCAAGTACTTGTCCCACAGCGATATATATCCTTGAATTTCTTCTCCGGTCAATTTCATGATTCCCTTTTCGGTCGAAGCCGAAGCCTTGATTTCGAGGAACGGAAATCCCTTCATAAAGAAATCCAACTGTTCGTGAATCTGCCCTTCGGTCAGATTTTTCTGTTTGAGTTGTAATGTGTCGTTCAATGTAAGCATAGTATTACGTTTTATACCACAAAGGTATGATTTTTTTCCGGCATAATCGGTTTTTTCAAAAATAATTCCTATTTTTACGCTCGAATTGTAGGTTTTTACGGGGATATGGAAAAGAAAGATTTTTTTACAAATGAAGAAAAGGCGCTGTTCCTGAAAAAATACAGGGAACTGCGCAGAACGCTTTCGGAATATATTGACAAAGAGGACTATGCGAAAATAAGAAAACTGTTCACGCCCGAAATAACGACCGAGTGTTTCGGACGCGACCGGAACGGCATTAACGGTCTGATTCGCAACATGGAAACCGCCCTGATTGCCGCCAACGACGTCGGTTTGAAAAGAACTGCCGTTTTGGCGCTGATTTTGTATCGCACCGTCTTCAAAAAGATGATACCGGTTGAAAAAATCGGACAAAATTTCGGTTCGGATATCACGCAGATTATTAACAGATTGCTCAAAACGTCAGACTTGTACGCGCACAATACGGCGATTAATTCCGAGAATTTTCATCACTTGCTGTTTTCGTTTGCCGAAGACGTGCGCGTCATTCTCATCATGATTGCCGACCGACTTTGCATGATGCGGCTGGGCAAGGAAATCGCCGACGAAAAAGACCGCGTGAGGCTTGCTACGGAGGCTTCTTACCTCTACGCGCCGCTGTCGCACCGTCTGGGACTGTACAAAATCAAAAGCGAACTGGAAGACCTGTCGCTCAAATATTTGGATCCCGACAAATATTATTTCATCAAGGACAAACTGAGCGAAACGAAACGCTCGCGGGATGCTTATATTGAGCAGTTTATAACGCCGTTGAAGCAAAAACTCGAAGAAGCGGGATTGTATTTTGACATCAAGGGGCGCACAAAATCCATTCATTCCATTAATAACAAGTTGATTAAGGCGCATGTTGAATTTGAGGGAATCTATGACCTGTTCGCCATCCGTATCATTCTCGATTCGCCGCGCGAAAAGGAACGGTCGGATTGCTGGCAGGCTTTTTCAGTGATTACAGACATGTACCAGTCCAATCCGAAACGGATGCGCGACTGGATATCCGTCCCAAAATCAAACGGTTACGAGAGTTTGCACATCACCGTTCTCGGACCGGAAAAGAAATGGGTTGAAGTGCAGATTCGCACGCAGCGAATGGACGAAATCGCTGAAAAAGGGCTGGCGGCGCACTGGAAATACAAGGGCGGTCAGGAAGAAAAGGGGCTGGACGAATTTCTCGCCGATGTGCGTGCAGTGCTTGAAAATCAAGGCTCTACGCCCATGGACATGATGAAGGAATTTAAAATGGATTTGTACGAAGACGAAATATACGTTTTTACCCCGACCGGAGACTTGATAAAACTCGGCAAAGGCGCAACAGTACTCGATTTTGCCTTCGCCATCCACACCAAAATCGGCAGCAAGTGTATTTCCGGAAAAGTGAACGGAAAAAATGTTCCCATCAAACATATCCTCCGCAATGGAGACACGATTGAAGTCGTAACTTCACCCACCCAATCGCCTAAGCGTGACTGGCTTGCGTTTGCCGCCACTTCCAAGGCGCGTACCAAAATCAAGCAGGCTTTGCGCGAAGAAGCCTCCAAAAGCGCCGAACTCGCCAAAGAGCAGTTGCAGCGCCGCATCAAAAACCGCAAAGCCGACATTGACGAATCAACGATGATGCGCTACATCCGCAAAAAGGGATATAAAACCGTAACAGACTTCTACATAGATATTTCCCTGGGAAAATTGGACGTCAACACCGTCATTGACGACTGTATCGAACTGGAAAACAGGGAAAAGGAAACGCCCGAACACGTCGAAACGCGCAGCGCCGAAAACTATGTTGCCAACATCGAAGCGAAAGAAATTACAACGCAGCAGGATGTGCTGGTGATTGACAAAAATCTGACCGGAATAGACTATAAATTAGCCAAATGCTGCAATCCGATTTACGGCGATTCCATTTTCGGCTTCGTCTCCACGCAGGGAATCCGCATTCACCGCATCAACTGTCCGAATGCGCCCGAAATGCGCACCCGCTTCGGATACCGCATCATTCCCGCCGAGTGGAGCGGCAAAGGTACAAGCGGCTATGCCGTAACGCTGAAAATCGTCGGAAACGACGACATCGGCATCGTAACGAACATCACGTCCGTCATCAGCAAGGAAAACAAAGTCTCCCTGCGCTCGCTGAGCATTGATTCCAACGACGGACTTTTTCAAGGTTCTTTCACCATCAACATTCCCGACATATCGTCTCTCACCGTGTTAATCAAGAAGTTACAGGGTGTGAAAGGCGTGAAAAATGTTAGCCGGATGAATTGAAAAAAAACATAATTTGTAAAGATATGTGGTCAATAATTTCAATTTTCAAGCAAAAGAAGGCTGCCGGGGAGCATCTCGAAAAACCTTTTGAAAATCTTGAGCGCATTAAGGAACAGCAATTTACCGTACCGTTTCAAATTTTAAACATCCGGAAAGGCGGTTTTTTAGTTGTGATTGAAGGCTGTTATGCTTTTGTCCCGTTCAATCTGATGCCGTGGCAATACAGCAACCGGAAAAATTGGGAAACCGTTCTATTTTCTCTGAAAGGAATATTTTTTGACGGCGTGATTTGTCAATTTGACAGGAATGTGGACGGGACGGGCTTGGACCGCATCATCGTGGATGCAACCGTAACCCCCGTCAAGGAAGCAAGGCTGGTCTTCGAGGAGGAATATGTCGGAATCGTGATTCGAAAAACCGAATATGGCGTGTTCGTGGATATTGGGTATCATTTTGACTGGGAGTGCGGCTCGCTGGTAGGGCTTCTGCACCACACGAAAGTATCTGATGTTGAGGCGATAACAAATTGTGAAATCGGGGACGTCATTTCCGCTTCCTATCTGGGTATGACCGACAAGGGTATTTCACTGGAGGAGGTAAAATACAAGCGCTTGGACGAGCAATATGTTGGTAAATCCGTACAGGTCAAGGTGTACAGAAACGCCGGAGGTTATGTGAAATATATGGTTGAAGACAGGTTTGTAGCAGAATTTGCTGTTAGAAGAGCCATCTACGGCAAGGACAGGGTTTTCATGCGGAAAGCGATTTTCATGTTGCGGGATGGCGAAATCATTGATTGCGAAGTAATTAAAATAACCAAGAGAACGCTCTTTATCCTGAAACTGCTGCCCCACAACGACATCATCAAGGAGATGGAGTATCGCGTCCGCGAACTGCGGGCATACATTGGAAAAGCCGTGAAAATCAGGGTTGTCAGAGATGAAGACGGCAACCGGGGTTTCCTGATGAATGAACAGTACGGCGCCATTTTCCCGCTAACCGATTCATTTTATGGTATTAACACGGAAATGATTGTGGAGATATTTGCAAAACTGGAAGACGGCGCCGTGATTGACGGCGTTGTGGAAAGAGTGGATATTCTCACGGAAATATTTACCGTAAAGTATTTATATTCACACAATACAAGTTACTATTTCGGCAGAGCGTTCAACATTGATTACGCCAAGGAACAGGGGCTTGTCTTTTCCTTCAAAATCCTGGACCTCAAAAGTCACGGACTGGTCGTAAAAGTGAACCGTTACCGCGCTTATGTGCCTCTCGTGCTGATGCCCTGGAAATACGACATGCTTGAAAAATGGGAAACCATCCTGTTTTCCTTGCAGAAAAGCGCTTTTTACGGTGTCGTTTGCCTCGTTGAAAAAAGTGAAGACGGAAAGAATGTAACGCGATTCTTCATAGACGCAACGGTTGCGCCCCTAAACGAAGCGACGCTGGTCTGCGACGAAGAATACGCCGGAATCGTGCTGCAAAAGTTTGAATATGGCGTCATTCTGGATATTGGACATCATTTTTCCTGGACATGCGGCTCTATCACCGGCTTTTTACACTTTACAAAATTCCCCGATTACGAATCTTTTCTGGAAAGCCGGGTTGGAGACATTATTAACGTAAACTACTGGGAGACAAACGAAAAGGGAATTGCGTTCATCGCCGCCGGATACGTTGATTTACGGGTAAAATACACAGGTACAACAACTTATGCAACGGTACGTAAAGACGGGGATGGCGAATCGGCTATATGGGTTGAGGATAAATATGAGGCAAAATTGCCTTTGTTAAGCGATTTTTACAGTCAGGACAAGAGGCTGATACAGAAAGCAATAAGGGATTTGCCGGATGGCGCCTCCATTCCCTGCAAAATAATAGACGTAAAGGTTAACCGCCTGTTTATCTTGAAATTGTCCTCTCCCGACGAATTGATTCATAAGGTGCAATCGCAGGCGCAGGAACTTGAGTCGTATGTCGGTAAAAAGGTGAAAGTCAGGATTATCCGGAAAGAAGAAGGCATGACTTTCCTGGTAGAGGAAAAATATACCGGCTTTTTACCGCTTGTCAGCGCCATTTATCATGATAATCTGGCAATTGTGAAACGAATCATGGAGAGTAGCCCTGACAATACGGTGATTGACTGCCTTGTGCAGAAGGTAAACATTGTAAATGAAGTATTTACCATCATATATTTATATCCGGACCATTTGAATGATAACGGAACGGCGCCTGAATCGGAGAAAGTGGAATTGATACAAAATGAAAAATATGCAGGTTTTGTGTTTGGAAAAACGGAATATGGCGCCTTTGTCGATATCGGTTATCATTTTAACTGGAAACACGGTAGTATTCAGGGACTTTTGCACCGTTCCCGGTTTCGCGATACGGAAACTTTCTCAAATTGCAAAACCGGAGACATTATTTCAGTTTACTTTCTGGAGGAAAACGAGAAAGGACGGCTTTTTCTGGATGCCGAATGGGTCAACCTGCAAGAGAAATATATGGGTAAAATACTGCAAGTCAGTGTGGTAAAAAACAAATCCGGCGTTTTGGAAACAAAAATAGAAGACAAGTATACCGCTATTTTTCCTGTTACCGGGGCAATTTACCCCGATAACAAGAACTTGATAAAAAAGACCATACGTTCTTTGCCTGACAAGGCTACCGTCACTTGTGAAATAGTGGAAGTAAAACAGGATAACCGGCTTATACTGAAATTATTACTTCAAGAAAATGAGCAAAATGCAATTGCCGGAACAATGGACACAAAACGCGAAGAAGCCATTGAAGAAAAGACAAAATCCCCGGACGTCAATATATTATTGCAGATTGAATCTGTTAAGGAGCAGGCGATTCCCGTTCCGTTCAGAATTGTCGGACTCGACGGAACAGAATTTATAGCAGAAATTGCCGGTGTTTACGGAAAAGCATCCTACAAAAATATGCCGTGGCGATTCGATAAGGCAGAAAAATGGAGTGATGTATTTCATTTCCTGAAAAATACTGTTTTTTTCGGTTCGATCATTCAAGTTGTTGCAGGTCAAGGGAAAAATCCATCACACAGTATGGTTGTCGAGATAGATAAAGCCTCGCTAAATATGGAAACGCCAAACCATAAATATTTTATCGATATAATCGGCGATATGATTGAATTGCAGCAATTAAGCGCTACGGAAATACTCCCCAATCACAAGGGTAAAAGTTATGTCGATCTATGGGAAAAATACGGCTGCAAAACAATAGAGATTATATTTTATAAAAAAAGCAATGGCAATTTGAATATTAAAATAGACAAAAAATATAAAGCCGAAATCCCCGTTACCACCTCAATCTATGGCGCTGAAAAAGTTGCTATCCAAAAGTTAATCAATTCTTTACCTAACGGAGCCATGATTCAGTGCGAAGTATTGAGGATCGCAAAAGATAATCTGTTCAGGTTGAAAATATTACCTGCGGAAGATTTTAATCAAGAAGTTACAGAAGCGTGAAAAACGTTAGCCGGATGAATTGAAAATTTCCTTTCTCTGGAGCAGGGTTGTCAGGTTCTAATCTTGCAACCTGATTTGACAAACAAAACAATAGAACTTGACAGCCCTCCTCCAAAGCAGGGCTGTTAAGTTCTTAATAAATCGGCATTATTTTGGCATTCCGTTAGGAAACAACGTTCATCTTCCGAAGGGGGAGATAATGCAACCAACAACGGAAAACATATTCTACCGTATGGGAAATAGCCGTTTCTTCCGTAAATGGATTTTGACCGTTTTGATTACATTTTCATGCTTCGCAACAATTGCCGTCAAAATTGATAAATAATTCCACTTGCATATCCATGTATTTAAGGTATTAATATCCAGGTACAAAGATTACAAAGAGAAACACAACGAATGTTAAACAATTGCTTTTCAGGTAATTATCCGTGTACTTTGTGAAAACTCCGTGTTCCCCGCGGTAAAGATTACTTCAGCCGATAAAACTGAATTTGTCTTCAAACATTTTTCCGATAAACGGTAACGGTGTTTTTGCTTCTTTGGCTGCGTTGATGATGCCGATAATCATCAAAATAAAAAATACAATATTTACAAAGCTCAAAAAAAACAGAATCGGTACTATCACAACAATGATAGACAGCACTATGCCAAAAACAATGCTGATAATGCCCAGTCCAAGAGACTGTTTTAAATGATACTTCAGCAGGTCGTCTGCATTTTCTTTGCCTGCGAAATAAGCGACCAACCATCCAATTGGAGTGGCGATGTAGGAAATAATTGATAATGTCTTGTTGTCCATCTTTTTTACTTTTTAATAAGTTTCTAAATTTAATATAATTAATAGTTAAAATATCGGCGCAAAGGTAATTTCTTTTTTGATAACAAAAAAATTTTTTTTCATATTCTTTTACTTAAAATTTTAAGATTTATTGCAGAAATCGAAAAATCACTCCTCTATCAATAAATACTTGCTTCGCGCTTCGTCGCGGGAGCAGGCGTTGAAGTGCCACCATTCGCTTTTGACGGTGGTGAAACCGGCTTCTTTCATGATTTTGCGGAGCAATTGTCGGTTTGTGTATTCGGAAGGTGTGATACGGCGGCGTTTCACGAGGTCTTCTTCCCGGTCAATGTTGGCTTCGGGACCGAAAAAATCGTAGGGCGTACCCATCGGTAACCACTCGCCGTTGCTGTCCACGAGCGTAACATCAACCGCCAGACCGTAATTGTGCAGTCCCCCACCCTTTTCCGGGTCAGCGATGTAGTATTCGCTGTTCGTTTCTTTTGCCCATTTTCCCATTTCGCGCTGCACTTCCATCGGACGTGCCGCATCATAGATAAGTATCGCTAAATCAGGATGTTCATGCTGCAAAATATCCTGTGCGTGGAGTAGCATCTTGGCGGCTCTAGGATGAAGCCATGCTTTGGTTAGTTTGCTGTTATACAGCGGTTTACCTGTAAAATTATCCTTGGTAGCATAGACGAGGTAATATTGAATGGTCGGTTCCCAGAAATGAACGTCAATCAGTCCCATATCCTGCATTTTGGCGTCCCAATCGTATTCGGCAGGCTCTTTGTTTTGCGAATTGCAACCGCAAACGGCAAACAGCAGTACATAAACAAATAATAAACGTGAATTTTTCATTTCCTGCGTGTCTTTATAATTGAATGTGTTCTGCCGTAACGTTTTGCTTCAAAAACCGGGAAGCCGAATCCGAGAATTTTTCCGCCGATTCGGTCGTTAAAAACCGGCAAGTTCCGTTTTTCGACAGGCGCGTTTCCATTTCAGCGTGCCTGTGCAAGTAATCCTTGAGACTTTCGGCAACCCGCTCGCCCTGTGCAAAAAGCGTAACACCCGGCGGCAGGTATTTGCGGATTTTCGCTTCGAGCAGCGGATAATGCGTGCAGCCGAGCAGCAGCACGTCAATCTTCGGATCTTTGGCGAAAATGGCGTCCATATCTTTTTTGACGAAATAATCGGCGCCATCACTCTCGTATTCATTGTATTCCACCAGCGGCACCCACATCGGACAGGCTTCGGATGCAACCTTGATTCCGGGAAACAACTTGTTGATTTCCAGTTCATAGGAACGGGAAGAAACCGTTCCCTGCGTAGCCAGCACGCCGACGTGTTTGCTACGGCTCAAGGCGTCAATGATTTCGACGGTCGGACGGATTACGCCCAGCACCCGCCGCGTCGGGTCATCGGACTGTGGCAAATCGTGCTGCTGAATCGTGCGCAACGCCTTTGCCGAAGCGGTATTGCAGGCAAGGATTACCAGCCGGCAGCCTTCGTCGAAAAGTTTTCGTACGGCTTGCCGGGTGTATTGGTAAACGACTTCAAACGAGCGAGTTCCGTAGGGTGTGCGGGCATTATCGCCCAGATAGATATAGTCGTATTCGGGCAACAACGTTCTTATCTTATCGAAAATCGTAAGACCGCCATAACCTGAATCGAAGACGCCTATCATTAGTCGTTAGTTGTTAGTCATTAGTTGTTAGCGCATTGGATAGCGTGAAATAAATCCCCTCTCAGGTGGGGAACTTCCTTTCAGGACTGTTAAGTCCACTGATAAATTGTCTTTATTTTGGCATTTCGATAGGAATGCATCGCTCGGTAGAAAGGGGATCCAACCATAGGATGCATTCCGTACGGAATGCACCCCAATTTGGAAAATATTTTCTACCGAGCGGAAAATACAGTACTTGACAGCCCTCCCCGAATGGGCTGGGCTGTGGAGGGACTTACCGCTCCACCGTTTCGCGTCACCTCTCCAATGGAAGGAAATTTGCAGATACTTTATCATTGACAAAACACTGTTTTTTATGTTAAAAAACGCCCATACCCCTACAGGCACAGGCGTTTTGAAAACAAAATTATTCTTAATGTTCCTGCAATCTGTCATTCGCAGGATGTATCAAAACTGCTTATTTTATACCCAATTTAGCCTTTACCTTATCGGTTATATTTATTGCAGAAGAATTTGCAGACAGGATGAATTGCGGATCATTGGGAAAAATGTACGCATATCCGTTTTCCGCACCTACATCTTTTATTGCCTTTTGAAACCTCTCCTGAATCGGCGCTATCAATTCCTGCCGTTTATTGGATATTGTTTCCTGTGCCATCGAAACAAAATTTTGAGTCTTAGTCGCCAAGTCTTCGATTTCCTGCTGACGGAGCGTTCTGATATTCTCCGTCAGGGAATCCCGTTGCGCAGTGAAGTCTGACAGTTTGCGCGTGTATTGATCCTGTAGCATTTTATACTCGGATTCATAGCGCTCCGTCAGTTTGCTCATTTCTGTTTCGTAAGCGTCAATTTCCGGCATAGCCTCAAACACGGCATTTACGTTCACAACGGCAATTTTTTGTCCCTGCGCCAATATTCCCAGCGGAATGAACAGCAATAATAATAAGATACTCTTTTTCATTTTATACCCAGTTTAGCTTTTACCTTATCCGTGGCGTCAATTGCGGTAGGACCTGAATATAAGATGATTGACGGATCATTGGGAAGAATATACGTATATCCATTTTCCGTCCCGACATCCTGTATTGCCTTTTGAACCTTCTCCCGAATCGGAGCTATCAAATCCTCCTGTTTTTTTTGCATTGCCTGTTGTGCAACCGGAACAAAATTTTCATACTTGGTACGAATCTCTTCGATTTCCTGCATACGAAGTATTTTGATATTTTCCGTCAGGGTATCCTGTTGGGCTTGTAAATCCGCGAATTTGCGATTGTAGTCATCCTGAAAGATCTTCAGTTGCGCGTCATACTGTCTCTGTTCATTTTCAAGCGCTGTCTGGACAGCAGTCATTTCCGGCAT
>JAITMT010000511.1 GCA_031277235.1 Tannerella sp. | reverse complement strand
AAAAAAGCGGAGGAATTATACAGCAGAATGTCGGAAGAAGACAAAAACACTCCCGTGGGCTATCTTATTACGGCTAAACTTTTCCCTCCCGCCGTCGTCAATGTCGGGGATGATATGGCTGATGCAGATTTGTTGGATACGGATGGAAATACAAAGCATCTTTCCGATTATTTGGGAAAATATCTGTTGTTGGACTTTTGGATCCGCGGTTGCGGACCCTGTATTATGGCTTTGCCGGAAATGAAGGAGATTTCTGAAACCTATAGGGACAAACTTACCATCATCAGCATCAGTCTCGATGGTGAAAACGCATGGAAAGGTGCATTGTCCGCGCACGATATGCCGTGGGTAAATATCTGCGATCCGAAATCCATGGGCGGAGTGGCTGCCAATTACGGCGTTACCGGAATCCCCAATTATGTAATGATTTCTCCGGAAGGTAAAATCATTGACAAATGGATGGGATTCGGCGAGGGATTTTTAAGGGAAAAGGTGAGTGCCAATCTAAAATAGCAGTCAAAATATAGATTTTATGTGATTTTGCGCGTTTTAGGTAGAGAAAATGTGTAATTTTGCCGGAAATTTATAGATATGAAAATTAAAAGAGACATTTTCTACTGGACTTCGGGCAATCAGGCAGAAGTGGAATTTGTGTTTCAACGCTCGGAAAAAATTATTCCCGTCGAGGCAAAATCGGCATCAAGCGCCAAGGCGAAAAGTTTGTCGGAATACCGCAAGAAATATCATCCCGAACTTTCTATCCGTTTTTCGCTGAAAAATATTGAAAAAAACGATGATTTGCTCAATTTGCCTTTATATCTTGTTGATTATGCGGAAAAATTTGTGAAATAAAACAAAAAACTCTTATCTTTGCATGGCAATTTTAATAGAAAAATTATGACGACAATAGATAAAGATACAAGCGATAGGGTCAATTTTGTAACTTTCATCATTACAAAATTCGCCCGTGCATACAAAATGAATAGCCAGCAAGCCTATTTGTATCTGAAAAAATATGGCGGAATGGCTTTTCTGAATAAACACTGGTGGGCTTTGCATACGGATAATCCGTTTTGGTCTATCAGGGATTTATATGAAATTTGTTATGAAAATGGAGGTGAAAAGTGAAGGTATATCACGGTAGTTATACCGAAATAAACACTATTGACTTTTCGTTTTGCAAAACAGGTAAAGATTTCGGGCGGGGATTTTACGTAACAAAATTGCGTGAACAGGCGGAGACTTTTGCAAACAGGAAAGGAGAAAGAAAAGGAACAAGCGGCTTTGTTACCGAATTTGATTTCAGTGAAAATTTTAGTGACGTCATGAAATTAAAGGTTCTGCGTTTCGATGATTACTGCAACGAATGGCTTGATTTTGTCGTTCTCAACAGGAAAAATGAAACCGACAGGCAAATTCATGATTATGATATAGTTGAAGGTCCGGTTGCCGATGACAAGATAGCCACCGAAGTTGACAGATATATCGAAGGACTTATTTCCAAAGAACAGTTTCTGAGTGATTTAACACACAATCCTTCCCATCAAATTTGCTTCTGCACCATGCAATCCTTGCAAGCGTTATCGCAGCCAAAAGGTAAAATAGATATCGCCGTTTATGATATCGGCTTTCACGTGGTGCAATCTTTGCTGATGGATTACGATATGAATGAATTAGACGCCATAGACCGGTATTATACATCAAACACATACACCCAAATTGCCGACGAATGCACTGAATTTTATAAAAAAACATGGCAGGAAATATATGAGTTGTTAAAACAGGAATTAAAATTGAGTTAAACGAAGATTTCTGCATCTCCAATACCAAATCTTCCGGGAAATCAATTAAAATCATTACCTTGTAATATTCTGATAAACAGAAAAATAACAAATCAGGAAAAGAATTTTTTGCCGAAACAGTTGTTTTATAACAAAATTATGACTTACTTTGGAGTGGTTTTTTCAAAGAGTTTTAATGAAAAGATTGCTAAACATAGTATTTGTTTGCTGTATTTCGCTGTTCTGCGCGGTTTCTACCTGGGCGCAGGATTCGGGGTACGGACTGGAATTTAATTCCTACGACGCAGTGCAGGAAAAACGGACGGGTTTGAACCTGTCTCCGGCAAAAGACTTTTCGTTTCCGGACGGATTTTCGCTGTCGTTCGACCTGTTTTTCCAGTCTGCACCGGAATATAATTTCGGATACGTGTTTCGCATTATCGGACAGGACAATCAGCATCTGGATTTTTTGGCAAACCTCGATAAATTGACCGTTGTAAATTCGGAAGACAAGGTGCTCGCGGAAGCCTCGATCACGGAATCCGGCAATAATTTTTCTTCGTTTTTTCCATTCCGCATTCAGTTGGACGTCAAAAATGACCGGCTGACAATCAGCATCGGCGAAAAGACGTTTTCTCCCGAAGTCTCGTCGCTGAAACACTTCAAAAAGGCGAGTATTATTTTCGGAAAATGCGACCATCCGCTGTTGCAGACCAGCGACGTCCCGAGAATGATTCTGAAAGACGTCCGCATCAACGACGCCAAAGACGCTGCCGTTTACTACTGGAAACTTTCAACGCACACCGAAAACGGAGTTTACGACGAGTTGAAAAACTGTTTTGCCAAAGCCGAAAATCCCGAATGGCTGCTGGACGCCCACACTTTCTGGAATAAAAGATTCAGTTTCACAACCCTGAAAAATCCGCAAATCACCTATAATCCCGACGAAAACGTCATCGCCGTTGCCGACCGGAAAAGTTTTTTTCTGTACAATACCCTTACCGGAATACTTTACCGCAACAACAATTCATCGGGATCTGTCCACAGCGATCATCCCAACCAGATGATTTACAGCCCGTTGGACAGTATTTACTATTCCTACCGTTTCTCGAAAACGGACGGTAGCGAGGTCGCAGCCTACAATTTTGCCAACAATTCGTGGAATAATACCGTGCTCGAATTGGACAACGAATACTGGCATCATAACCGCTATATTTCCCCGCAGGAAGATTGTCTGTACCTGTTCGGCGGATACGGACAGCACCAATACGTCAGCGAGGTTAATAAATATTCATTCCAGACCGGAAAATGGGAAAAACAGCCCTACAAGGGCAACCGGATTGACCCGCGCTACCTGAGCGGCTTGGGCGTTTTGGACGAAAACCGGCTCCTTCTTTTCGGAGGATACGGGAGCAATACGGGACAGCAGTTCCTGTCTCCCAAAAACTACTACGATTTATATCAGATAAACCTGCCCGATTTGACCGTCCGGAAAATATGGGAAATGAAATCTCCCAAAGACCTGTTTGTCGTCGGCAATTCGATGGTTGTAGATACCTTGAATCAATGTTTTTACGCGCTCTGTTTTCCGCAGAACCAATACGAAACTTCGTTTTTCCTGGCGAAATTTTCCCTGCTGAAACCCGAATATGAAATCGTATCCGACAGTATTCCCTTCTATTTCAACGACATACTTTCTTACGCCGATTTATTTCAAAACAGGCAAACCAACGAACTGTATGCCGTAACTTTTTCTTCGCACACGACCGATTCGCTGGCGATTGTTTCCGTTTACTCGCTTTCCTATCCGCCGTTACCTCCTCCCCGGGAAACATTTGAATATCCGAATCTTGCAAAAAGTCCCTATTTCTACTTCCTGTTGGCGGGATTTATTCTGCTATTGTTGACGGCTGCATTTTTCGGCTACAGGCTTCGCAGCCGGAAAAAGCCTGCGACGCCAACCGAAGCGGCAATCGAAACCGTCGTCAAGCCCGAAACCGAAGAATTGAAAGAATTTTCCGAAGAGGAATTGAACATTGAAAAGCCGGTCGGCAACCGCAACAAAAAACAGGCAATCTTCCTTTTCGGAGGGTTTCAGATCAAGGACAAAAACGGGGACGATATTACCGGGGAATTTTCTCCGATGCTGAAACAACTGTTCCTGATTATCCTATTGCATACCCTCAAGGAGGACGGCAAGGGGATTTCGTCCATCGAACTGAATGAAACCCTGTGGCCCAACAAATCCCCCGACAGTGCGCGGAATAACCGGTCGGTGATGCTGACCCGCCTGCGCCAACTGTTTGAAAATGTGGGCGTCCTGAACATCGAAAGCCTTAATTCCTACTGGGTCGTGAAACTCGGCGACGAAATCTACTGCGATTACCAGAAGGCGCTCGCCCTGATCGCGAATATGAAGCACAAAAATAACCGGACGAAGGAAGAAGTGATGAAACTGCTGAGTATCGTTTCGTTCGGCGAACTGCTGCCGAATGTGCAGGTGGAGTGGATAGATCCGTTCAAATCGAATTTTGCCAATCAACTCATTGATTTACTGGTGGAAGTCGCACAACAGGACGAGTCGGCTTTTTCGTCGCTCGAATTAGTCAATCTCGCCGATACGCTGTTGAATTTTGACATTCTGAACGACGACGCGTTGAAACTGAAATGCCGCGCATTGGTTAGAATGGGCAAGAACGGTTTGGCCAGAGCCGCCTATAACTCTTTTGCGAAACAATACGCCGTCCTTTTCGGAACGGAGTATAATCTTTCTTTTAATCAGGTTATTTCGTGAAAAGGGTAACCGCGTTACTATGTTTTCATTTTTTCTGTCCCGTTAGGGACTGGATATTGGTAGAAATGCAATGTATCACCTGTTTAACGTGCCGTCAGGTACGTAATTATAAGCAATTCGGGCGGAAAATCACGTATCTGAGACAAGCAAAAATAAAGAAGATTAAGAAATTAATTAAGCCAATCCGTTTTTCGCTTTCAGGCGCTTGATTTCGCTTTTTGAAATGGAAGCCCTTTCGCCTTTATCGTAGATGGTGAGCAGATAGATGTCCGTATCTTCCACACTGACCAGGACGTTACAGGTTATAACCCTTGCACCGCCTTTTTTACCTTTATTTTTGGAAGCAATTGCCATACGGACTTTGCGGAAGTTTCCGCCCAGATCATCACCCATTCGAGGATTTGTCAACAACTCCTTTTTGAGAATTTTAATATCATCATCCAATGAATGATATCTTTTTGAAAGTCGAATGAAGTTTCTTTCAAAATCTTCAGACGTTACTATGCTGTACTTCATTTTTTTCTCTGCGTATTTCTTCTAAAAACTCGTCTAAGGTTTTTTTCCGTTTCTTGCCGTCCATCATCAGGCGTACATCGGCAAGCGCACGGTCAAGGCTCTCATACAGATTAAATTCCTCCTCTTCGGCTTCCGCTTTCTTTACCTTCACAAACCGCAGCGAACGGATAAATTCTATGAGTTTCTCCGCCTGCCTGTTGCGGGAATCATATTCCAATGTTATTGTTGCCATAATTCTTGTTCGTTTATAATTTTGCCGCAAAGATACGGAAATTAATTGATAATTGACAATTTTTTCCGAGTGAGCAAAGCGCGGCTCGGGGATAATTAAGAAATTTTCAAAAAAAATACAAAATTTCACGATTGTTAATACTTTTTTAATCCATTTATTAAATACCGCGCATTTATCTTTGCGCCATTGTTAAACTAACCAGCAAAAAATATGAAGAAACAGAAAAAAAATGACAGTGCTTAGAAAAAAAATTGAGAATGGTGGATGCGTTCAGGAACGCATTCGATGAGAAATTACGAGTAAAAAAAAATTAGAAACGATTAAATCACAAACTTTAAAAACCATGTTTTATGAATCATGTTAAAAGAACAAAATTTGTTATTATTTGTATTTGCCTGATACTTGGA
The DNA here is from genome assembly GCA_031277235.1 of Tannerella sp. GTDB lineage: Bacteria > Bacteroidota > Bacteroidia > Bacteroidales > Tannerellaceae > Tannerella. The sequence continues at coordinate 23,116 of JAITMT010000511.1, read as the reverse complement.
TTCAGCCAGTGGACAATAGCCCAGAGCAATCCGGTAAGAGGCAAAGTGATAGATGGTACGACAGGCGAAGCCATTGCGGGAGCAAATGTTGCTCAACAGGGCGCTACCGTCGGAACCATCACGGACGCGGAAGGGAACTTCTCGCTGAACGTACCGGGAAATGCGACGCTCGTCGTTTCCTTTTTGGGATATCTCACGCAGGAAGTGCGGGTGAACAATCAATCCGACTTGACCGTCCGGCTACTGGAAGATCTCCGGGCGCTGGACGAGGTGATTGTTACGGGATACGGTACCCAGCGAAAAGCGACCGTAACCGGCGCCATTTCAACGATCAGCAATCAGGAAATCACCGTTACGAAAAACGAAAACGTAGTGAATCAGTTAGCCGGTAAACTGCCGGGATTGCGTATCACGCAGCGATCGGCACAGCCCGGGTCATATAACAGCGTCATTGACCTTCGCGGTTATGGCGAGCCGCTGTTTGTTATTGACGGTGTAGCCCGTGACAAAGCCTACTTTTCCCGGATGGATCCGGAAGTAATCGAATCCATCACGGTGTTGAAAGACGCTTCGGCGGCAATTTACGGTATCAAGGCTGCGCAAGGAGTCCTGCTGGTTACCACAAAATCCGGTACTGCGCGAGACGGGAAGGTGGATATCTCCTATAATGGAGTCGTTACATTCCAGCAACTGCTATCTGTTCCGGACACTTATACCCCGGTGGAATGGAGAACGAAACGCAACGAAGGATGGTTTGATGACTTCAATAATAATTATTGGATGACTCGCACACTCAATCCGACGTTCTCCGATGAAGATTTAGCCGCTGCCGCCACGATGGAAACCTATGATTGGTTTGGAAAGATTTTCAAGGAATTTGCTCCTCAAACACAGCACAATGTGAGTCTTGACGGTGGTACCGAATCTTTGCGCTATTATTTTAACTTGGGCTATCTGAAACAGGACGGAGCTTATGCGAGCGGTTCCCTGTGGAGTGAAAAGTTTAATTTGCAGTCGAACGTGGATGCGAAAATCACCAAAGATCTAAGTTTGCGAGTTTCCCTGGCAGCCACGATAGACAAAACCATGTTGCCGGAAGGCAATCCGTGGGATAACTTCAAAAATGCCTACCTTACGCTGAAAGAGATTCCGTTTTATGCCAACGACAATCCCGAATATTTGAACGGCTATTCTCCCTGGAACAACGAGTTTACAAACCTTGTGGGAAAAATGGATTCCAAGTACAGGGGATATGTGCAAAGAAACGGACGCATTGCCGACGGTTCCATTGAATTGAAATACAATATTCCGGGCATAAAAGGTTTAACGGCAAGAGCTTTTTATGATTATTACCTGAATTTTCCCAACGAGAGCAATTACAGCAAAATGTGGCAAACATACCAGTATAATGCCCAAACGGATACTTATGCTGTAGCAAAATTGCTGAACGGACCCAATTCGTCAATCACGCGCGGTACGAATATGGATTCTTCGCATGACATGCAGTTGGGTTTAAACTACAATAACCGCTTCGGAAAACATTCGATTGACGGAACATTCGTTTTTGAAGAAATCTATTCGCAATGGGAATGGTTCAATGCCACACGCTGGCTACTCCTAAACACCGAATACCTGTCCGGCGGAGATTCTGACGACATGAGAAATTCAGCCGGAGGTCCGACCGACCGCTCGCAGCGTGCCTTCATCGGCAGAATAAACTACGATTTTGCCGGTAAATACATGATCGGTCTTATCGGACGCTACGAAGCCAATTCGCGCTGGCCCAAAGACACGCGCTGGGGTTTCTTCCCTTCGGTTTCGTTGGCATGGCGTGCCAGCGAGGAGAGTTTTATCAAAAATAATATACCTGTACTTTCCAATCTGAAGTTTAGAGTATCGAGCGGTACGGTAGGAGACGAGAGCAACGCCACCGACTATCCGCAAATCTTCGTAGGATATGAAACGAACAATCAATTCGGCTGGATTTATTCCCCGGGCGTAGCGACACAAGGTATTCGGGCTACTGCGATTCCCAACCCGAACAAGACCTGGATCAAGGCAACCCTGCAAAACGTAGGTATGGATTTCGGGCTATTCAATGAAAAACTTTCCGGAACCGTAGAATTGTTCCGGCGCGACCGCAAGGGTATAATGGGCGACAATCTGGCTGTTATTCCCGGAACGGTAGGCGCCAATTTGCCGCAGATAAACCTAAACGACGACCGCACTTTCGGGTGGGAAGTTGAACTGAAGCATCAAAGCCGTATCAGCGAATTTGATTATTTTGTTACCGGACAGATTTCATTCACACGCAGGGAATGGCTGTTCAAGGAAGAAACACCGGCCAGCAACTCCTATGATCAATGGAGAAACCGTCAAAGCGGAAGATATTACATGGACGATCTCTGGTGGACAAGAAAATCGGATTTCATGTTCACAAGCATCGAGCAAATCCGCAATTTCACAACTTATCCCATTGGACAGGGCACCCTGCCGGGCAGTTGGGCGCAGGAAGACTGGAACGGAGACGGTATCGTTGACGGCAGCGATGAACAGCCTCTGGCAACTAAAGGATTACCTTATTTCTATTATGGATTTGCATTGGGAGGAAGCTATAAAAACTTCGATTTGCTTGCTCAATTTCAGGGCGCGTACAAAGTCTATATGCAATTATCCGAAGTCTTTACCGAAGCCTTGCCTTTCGGCGGAACTCAAAACAGTTTGAACTGGTACATGGACAGTTGGCGTCCGACAGATCCGAAGGCGGATTTATGGAGCCCTTCAACCGAATGGATTCCCGGATATTATCCTTACGGAAACCGGGGAGACATGCGCGATAATTCAAACGGCATCATGGACGCTTCCTACCTCCGCCTGAAAACCCTCGAATTGGGCTATACCGTACCGAACCAACTATTGGCAAAGGTAGGTCTTAAAAATATCAGAATCTTTGTGAATGCCTATAATGTGTTTACCGTCTCTGCGCTGGATCAGTCCATAGACCCCGAACTCCAGAGCGCGACGTCGGGTGCAGGAGGTTCTGCCGGTGGAGCGGATGCGATGTATGCATATCCGAACAACAAAACGTATTCAGTGGGATTAAATGTTAAATTCTAAACAATGTAATAGTATGAAAATAAGAAATTTATTAATAATAACAGTCATGTGCAGTTTTGGTCTCGGTTCTTGCGTGGACTTGGATCTGGAACCCAAAGGACAGTATGGCGAAGCTGAATTTTTCGGCTCGGAATCGGGCGTAGAAACTTTTTTTGCAGGTATGTACGGATGGCTGCCGATCGAGGATTTTCTCTTCAGGGCTGACGATCCCAGTAATCCCAATGACGCTGGATACCGTAAAGGCAATTACAACGGTTATGACGCCTGGGGAACCTGGGAAGCGCAAAAACACCAATTGGCGACGATGTGCGGCGAGTTCATCGGACCGGATCAGGTGAACAACAATGGCGCCAATTTCTGGCGATATGACCGTATTCGGGACATCAACAGTTTCATCAATAGTTTTCCGCAATACAAGGAAAACTTTGACGAGACAAAATATAATGAATTACTGGGAGAAGCCCGTTTTTTGCGCGCTTTCATCTTCTCGGGATTGGTCAAACGTTACGGTGGAGTGCCTATCATCACGGAAATTCAAGATCCCGCGGCTGACACCGAAATCTTGAATGTACCGCGCAACACGGAATATGATTGCTGGAAGTTCATTTACGAAGATTTGAAGTTTGCCGGTGAAAATATGACAAGCGCTCCCGATAAATATCGTGGAACCAAATGGACGGCTCTTGCCTTGCAGTCACGCCTGATGCTTTGGGCGGCAACGATTGCAAAATATACCCAGTATGTTAATTATACCGGAGAGGAAGCCTACGATAGAGGTTTTGCGGGAATGAGCGCCGATAGAGCCAATGAGTTCTTCCAGTATTCGTTTGATGCAAGCAAGGAGTTGATCGAAAATGGACCATACGAATTATACAAGGCAAATCCCGATCTGGCACAGAATTTCCACGATTTATTCTTCGATGAAAATTCAAACGAGACCATTTTCTTCAAGAACTATATCCATCATGACATATTCCCCCGTGAAGCCTGGCTGATCGGTCACAGTTATGATGCGCTGATGCTTCCAACCCCGACCATGTCGAATTTTGTAGGCAGTCAAGCCTATCCTTCCCTGGATGCGATGCGGAGATTTGAAGGTGTTCCCAGTCTTGTGGACGCTACCGGCGCTCCGAGACGCTGGGAAAATCCTGCCGATTTCAGGAATGAACTGGAACCCCGCATGCGTGGCAGTATGTATTTATCGGGCGATAACTATCAGGGAATCGTATTCAATATCCGGAGAGGATTGTATAAAACTTTTACGTGGCAAGCAAGCGAAATCCTGAACGGAGGCGGCAATGAAGCGCCCAATTTGAATGGTAACCGCGTATTGAGCAACGATGTGAACGCTACCTATTCCGACGGTATAGACCCGTCAAAAAACACGCATATTCCCATCAATTCCAACGGAAGTATCAATATTATCGGCATGCAGGGCATGAGAAATACCGGCGGAGCTGAAAATAACTGCCTTACCGGCGGATATGTTCGCAAATATATTGACGAAACACGGGAATTGGGCAGAATTGTGGAACATTCCAGTTTTCAACCCTGGATCGTTTTCCGTCTGGCAGAAATCTATCTGAATCACGCGGAAGCCGCCTATGAAATGGGAAACAGAGAGGAAGCCAACAAGTATATTCGCGAGATTCGCCAACGTGCCGGCTGCAAGAATCTGGATATATCCACCAACCCGGCTGATTTGGATCAATGGGATTACAGCAAAACCCAGGTAGTCTATCCGATTGATCCGGGGCTGCAATTTATCCGCGATGAACGCTATCGTGAACTGTGGGGCGAAAATCAGCGCTGGTGGGATTTGAAACGCTGGAGAGTTGCCGACAGGATTTTGGAACAGTGGATCCCCCGGATTCTTACCTGCTATTATGTAGTTGACGAGGATCGGTATATCTTTCTGGATGAACGCGAACAGAGTACGAGAACCTATAATGCCAACCGTTCCTGTTACTATCAATCCATTCCCGGAGACGAGATCAACAAAAATCCGAATCTGTTGCCTCAAAATCCATTCCGTTAATGTTTAACTTGTAAAATCATAATTTTTATGAAAAAAATATTATTATTCGTTTTTGGAGTAACTCTGTTGAGTTTATCTTCATGTTTTGAAACAGATAATTGGGACGCCCCCGATTGCACGTGGCAAGGTACCGTAACCGATTCATATACCGGACAACCGATACTTGCATCCCAGAATGACTGGCAAATACGCATTTGGGAAAGAAGTTTTACCGGACAGGAAGGCGGGGCAACCAATTTTCAGGATTTGCGAATCAAGCAGGATGGAACGTATCAAAATACGAAACTTTTTGCCGGCACATACGACATGCTTCCCTACAACGGTCCGTTCTGGCCCATGGATACGCTGAAAAATCTTGTATTGAAGGATCGCCTGGTACAGGACTTTGAAGTAACCCCCTATCTGCAAGTCCTGGACGTCAGGCTGGAGCAGTTTAACAGGGATGGCAAAGATTCGATAAGAGTTGTATTCAAGGTAAAAGCGCCCGTATTGACAAGAAACGGGGCAACGCTTCCCCGCCTTTACGAGTTGAGAGTTTTCCTGAGTTATACTCCTTTTGTCGGCAACGGAAACGACAGTTCCATCGGTGTAGCCGAATACACCAATCAACCCGGCGGCACTGTCGGTCTCAATAGCGGGAACGGTTTTCTGAGAATGACGCTTTCCGACAACGGTGACAACAATTGGACAAATCTGATTGCGAATGGACCCGGTGACAATACCACCGCGGATATTACTTTTTCCGCACAGGTAAAAAAGGGATATACCTATTATTATCGCGCCGGAGCATCGGTGAATGACACTTACAGAAAGTTCTGTTATTCGCCGATCAGTTCGTTCACTGTTCAATAAGTAAATTATTTTTTCTACAAAAGAACGCAAAGGATATTATTAACTTTGCGTTCTTTGTATTTTAACGGTTGAGAAAAAGTTATTTCTATATGAAAGAATCAATAAATATTTGCATATTAAAGAAAATCGCCGTATCTTTGCCGTGTTATTATACAAAGTAATTTTGTGTAATGGAAGAATGAATATCATCGGGGAAAAAACCTTGATCACACTGTAACGGGAGCCGGCAAAGGCTCGAAACGGAAGAAAATTTGTAAAACGCGACTGGGAGTACACAACGGAAGAAAGGAGAAAAAAGAGTTGTATATGGGAAAACAGGAGCATCGGGAATTGAAAAACAGTATTAATTTAAATGTATACAAAAATGAAAGATTTTATATTTTTATTATTCATTTCGCTCTGTCTGTCATGCGGAAATACAGGTGATATGCAATCAACTGTAAATACGGATGAACGGCCGTCACATCCAACATTTTCGTTACAGGATGATGGTACCGGTGAATTTAGTTTGTCGGTAAGACTAAAATTAAAACCTCAGGCAGATGAAAACTATTTGGCAACCGAGGACCCTGAAATGAAGGCTTTGGTTTTGAAACATGATGTAGCATTCAAGCAATCTTTTCCGGGTCCAAAGTCAACTCCGGAATTACTGTTAGATTATGATTTAACAAGAAAACACAGCATGAGCAAGGAAAATTTTGAAAAAGCCATCAATGATTTTTTAGATACCGGTAAATTTGAAGACGATGTTTATGAGTATGGGATTGCATATACAAATTAATAGCAAAGATATGAAAAAGTACATTTTCTTAATTTTAACTCTGCTGTTCATAACGTTTATGGGCTGTGGAAACAATATGAATGGAGACGGTAAAGATGTAACCGGTTTCTGCAATTGCAATGATGCGGAAACATCCTTTGAGGTAACAGACCTGCAAGGTACTGTGAATTTTAACGGCGAAGTTCAACAGTGGTATATCTCGGTTCCTACGGAAGGCACCATCGACGAAGTCCGGATTTTTTTCCTCTGCAATATTCAAGACGCCTATAAGGAACAGGGAAAAAGAATTGTTTTTTCCGGTAAGGCGTCCGACTTTGAAGGTAGCATTAGTATGATCGGGGGCTATCAGTATTATTGTATAGAATTAACAAAAATAAATAATTTATAAATAGAAATGATTATGAAAAAATATTTTTATCCGCTTGCGCCGATTTGTAATCGGTGCATTCTATTCAACACACCGATTACAAATCGGCACAAGCGGAAATATCCTTTCTGAAAAATTAATTAAATAAAAAATACAACATGAAGAATTTATCCAAACTAATAATATCTGTATTCCTGTCTGTAATTTTGATCGGTTTTAACGGCTGTGAAAAGACAGATGCAGGAAAAGTAGATCCGGTAGAGGTAGATATTGAAAAGATAGATACCGGAATGTTAGATACTGTAATAATCGACCCTGCAACAGTAGATACCGGAATGGTAGATACTGTAATAATCGACCCTGCAACAGTAGATACCGTAACAGTAGATACTATAAGTATCAGTGGTATATGGATAGTAAAAGCGCTAAGCATATCCGGTGAATTGACAGATATTGGTTCACCACCTGGAAATGCAACAAAACCCGATATTTCCATAGTAATCCCTGACGGAAGACAAGGGTATATAGAAGGTCATACTTTTCTTAATTCGATTGGTTTTGATTTTAAAATAGAAGAAAATCAACAAATCAATTTGGCTAAAAGAGGTATTTTTGATGCAACTCGATTCGCAGATGACGATTGGGGAATGGCTTTTAGAGACCATATCCTGTTTAATGTTAGAAAATTTGAAATTACAAGCAATGAATTGAAATTTATGGATTCACAGAATAATACTGTTATTCTATTTATTAATTATTTAAAATAAAATGATATGAAAAAGATATTTTATATAATGGTTATCCGTCGCAAGGGATTTGTAATCCCTTGCCAAATAATATAAGGATTTGAAATCCGGAAAATAAGAAATGCCGTATTTCTGTTTCCCCGGCACAATGAATTTGTCAAAAACAGTTAAATGTAAAAATATTTAAAAAATATTTGCATAATAAAAAATATCGCTGTATCTTTGCCGTGTTATTATACAAAGTAATTTTGTGTAATGGAAGAATGGAAATCATCGGGAAAAAACCTTAATCACACTGCAACGGGAGCCGGCAAAGGCTCGAAACGGAAGAAAATTTGTAAAACGCTACTGGGAGTTTACAACAAAAGAAAGGAGAAAAGAGAGTTGTATATGGGAAAACAGGAGCATAGAGAATTGAAAAACAGTATTAATTTAAATGTGTACGAAAATGAAAAATTTTATATTTTTATTATTTATAGGGGTTTGTATTTCATGCCAAAGTCATTCTGAAACAGACAAAGTAACAGAAGTTTTAGAGGAATTGATCAACGTCGAAGATTCAACCCGTATTGAAAACTCAACTGATGTACAAGACTCCTTGCCACCAACATTCTTGGCTGGTACCCAATGGAAATATGTCGGTATCGTTAATATTGAAACAGGCGATACAACAGAACTTAAACCGAAAGATTGCGAGTATTGTTATACGCTTACATTTGAAACGGATTATACGGCAAATGCTTACAGTATTTCCGGCACAATTGCCGGTTCGCCAAAGTTGGACTTAACTCCTGAAAGTCTTAATAGGAATCCTGACGTACGCTTTGTGGCTTTATCAATAATTGAAAAATATGAAAAAGATGGAAAGTATTATGAGGTCAATGCTTTTCGCCATTTATTTTTTCACATAGAATCTTTTACAGTAACGAAGGACGAATTGAAATTCTTTTATTTTCCACCGACAGGAGATAATTCTACTTTTGGTTATTATTTTATTTATTCTAATAATCAATATTCACTTTTTAAACGGATTGACTTATGAAAAAAACAGTATTATTAACAACATGTTGTGCAATTGCATTAAATTTGTATGCTCAACGTACAACGAATGAATTGCCTTACGGTTTATTAACCGGATATCAACGGCAAACTCAAGAAATGATTGTCTTGGATGCTCCCGATAAAGGAAGAATTGAAAAAGAAGATACGGAAAACGATCAAAAATCAGGTCCGGTACGCTTCGCTTATCCGGTTCATGTGAATTTTACACCTGAAAATTCAGGAGTTTGGCAACAATCAGATGATGGCGGTAAGGTATGGCGATTAAAGGTGATTCTTCCGGGAGCTTTAGCAACCTATACGCTTTATGATAAATTTTGGTTGCCGAAAGGAGCTAAGTTCTTTGTTTACAGCGAGGAAACGAAACAGTCTTATGGCGCTTTTATCTCCGATTTCATAGATGGGAGTAAAGATAAACCCGTTCAATTCTCAACCGGTCTCATTTTCGGAGAGAGTGTAGTTTATGAATATTATCAACCGGCTTCAGTGAAAGAATCTCCCGTTATCTTCATTTCCCGTATAGATTATGGATACCGGTATGTTTCTTCTCCTTTTAATATTGGTCTTCGAGCCTTAGACCCCTGTAATATCAACATCAATTGTCCGGAGGGTGATAATTGGCAAGCAGAAAAACATGCCGTTTGCCAATTACTTATTCTTACACCGAATGGAGGCGGCCTGGGGTCAGGGGCATTGATTAATAATACGAACTATGATTTCACACCTTACGTATTAACGGCTAATCATAATCTTTTGAAATTGGATGCCAATGGCAATAATGATGCAAGTCTATGGCAATTTTATTGGGAATATGAGTATCCTGGATGTGAAAATAGTACAACACCTCCAATATTGCATTATTCACAAGGTGCGACAGTTGTTGCGAATAATAAAGAATCCGATTTTGCCTTACTCAAGATTAATGCTAATGAGGATCCAAGATATATTTCAGAAGTTACACCTTATTATCTGGGTTGGGATCGCTCCGGAAATGCCGGAACAGGAGGAGTAGGAATACATCATCCAAGCGGAAATGTGAAGAGACTCATTCTTTCCAATCTGATACAAAATGATAACTCATATACTTTTTGGGATTTTTTTTCCAATGAGCCAAGTAAGCCCGGTACTCATTGGGAAGTAAGTATTTATGCTGGAGGGATACAACGAGGTTCTTCTGGATCTCCTTTTATAAACAATAATCGTAAAGTAATAGGGCAATTACATGGTGGCGGTGAATGTGCTCCAATTTCGGCAGGGTATGGTAAATTTAGTGTTTCGTGGAATGGAATGAATATTCATCAGGACAGTATTAAAAGGCGACTTGACTATTGGCTTGCGCCCGGTATGAGTAATCCGCCTCAGACCCTTGATGGAACATTTGTGAAACCCTCTATCAGTGGTCCCACTCTCTTATGTCGTGATGGTGGTAGCTTTATGGTAACCGATCCACCTGCTGGATACACCTGGGGAAAAAGTTCCAATCTCAATATCGTCAGTACAGGTAATAATACAATTTCGGTAGCGCCCGCTGACCCCAATTATACGCAGGGCAGTCCGGGCTGGGTAAGCATTAATATCAATGGTGTAGAAAAGGCAAGAAAGGATGTCTGGATCGGCTATCCGGACGTATCCATTGACGGACCCGACTATGTTTCATCTTCTGGGAATTTCACGGCGGTTTACAATCCCCTTTCAAATCCCACTTTTTACTGGGGTGCAACATCGGGCAGTTACACCGTATCCAACTATGGCGATCATGCAACTTTTTATTTTAACAGTGGAGGCGCCTACCAGTTATATTTAAACGCATGCAACAATTGTGGTTGTGACGTTACCAAATATAAAAATGTTCAGGTGTATCCTACCTATCGTTCACCTTTGGTTGTTTCCTATCCCAATCCGGTCAGTGATATTTTGAATATCAAGATTGATGAAGAAGCCGTTGATAGACTGAAACAAACCATGTCGGGCAAGCAACTTGCCAACACTGATCCCGTTTTGGATATCCGTCTTTACGATCAGTTCGGTAGGCAGGTTCGCTCTACTACTGCCAAAAACGGTATTGTGCAGTTCAACGTCTCCGATTTACCCAACGGAATTTATTTCCTGCGCGTTTACGACGGAATAAGCGATGAACCCGAAACGCAAACTATCATTGTAAAACATTAAAAACATCCTTCACTCTAAGAGGCTGCTCCGAACCCGCGGCAGCCTCTTTTTTCAGCGCCCTTGGTCAAAATGCCTCAACCGGATGCGATTCCGCAGCAGTCAGCAACGATTCCGCCACAGCCTGATACAAATCCGCCTCAGCCAACCGCAATTCTGCCACAGTCAGATGCAATTCTGTCAGCGCAACATGCAATTCTGTCAGCCTCAAAAGCGATTATGTCACGGCAACATGCGATTCCGCCACAAAAATTATCGAAAATTCCTCCGAACGATGCATTTTTTCCAAAAAAACAACTAACTTTGCAAAATTATTAACTTATTTATAAAAAAATACAACTATGAACAGTAAACAGAATGCCAAATTAAACATGGCACAGCGCGTATCCGAGACGTTGAAGCGTTACGAATCGGTATATGCCGGAATAGCCCCGATGACGGCGGCAGTAGCCGAGTTGAACGCCGGCGTCGCCAACATCCGCGACACGCAAAAGGAACAGGAAACAGCCGGTGTATCCGCCTCCACCCTCAAAAAACGCGAAGCCGAAAGGAAAATGATCGAGCCGTGCGTGAGAATAGCGAACGCCCTCTACGTCATCGGCTTCACCACCGGCGATAAAGAGTTGATTACCCTGCAGGGAACAAGCGAAAACAGTTTCTACAACACGACCGGCAATAACGCCCTCGCCCTCGCAAGAAGAATTTCGGATCTGGCTCAGGCTCGCATCTCCGAACTCCAGACTTACGGCGTCGAAGATACCGAAATCGCCGCGCTGGGCACAGCCATCGAGGCTTTTCAAACCCTGATTGCCAAACCCATGGACGCCATCGGCGAGCGCAAGCAGAAAACCTCCAACCTCGCGCAACTGTTCGCCGGGCTGGACAGCGCCCTCTACGACAAACTGGACAGGCTGATGGTACTCTTCAAACACTCCGCCCCCGAATTTTACGGCGAGTACCGCACCGCCCGGAACATCATCTTCCCAACCGAAAAAAGCCCCTCCCCGACCCTCCCGAGGGATGGAGACGCCTGATATGTAGAGACACGATTCATCGCCTCTCTACGCCCTCCCCCACGGGGAGGGCAGGGCTGTTAAGTTCTAAAGTAAACCGACGCCATTTTGCATTCCGTAAGGAATGCATCGCTCGGTAGAAAGGACATCCACCCACAGGATGCATTCCGTACGGAATGCAACCAACAATGGGATACATTTTCTACCGAGCGGTATTCCCTACGGGAATGGAAAATAAGAACTTAACAGCCCTGCCACGGGGAGGGTAGAGGGCTAAATAATTGCACCATGAAAGCCAAACTGTTACTTACATTTTTACTTTTCGCCTCATTAACCGTTTCCACGGGACAGAACAAGGGAGAAAAGTACCGCTTCGATCAATCCGGCATCTCCCGTGAAGTCCTGGAAAACTATCTGGAAAAATCCATCACGATGGTCTATTTCCTTTCGCCCGAAATTCCCGAAGCCAAGCGCATTTATCCCTATCCCGACGACGATGTGCGGATGCTCAAAAACATCGGAGCCAAGTTCATCGGACGCTCGATTTACCGTTGGGGAGGGGAAAGCCGTATCGGCGACGCGGATTTTTTGAACACGGCTGCGGAGAAAATCAAAATGATGCACGAATACGATCCCGACATGGTTTTCCAGGCATGCCTGTTTGAAATCATTACGCTCGACGTGAACAATGTGTCCGTACCCGAATGGGTATTCCGCGATTTCGGTCTGCCGGTGGAAAACCGCACGTTTTCATACGAAAAAATGCTGGCGGACAACGGCAAATTCGTCAATCACTGGCGCGAAAACAGCAGCGTGCCCGATATCAGCCAATTGGAAACCCAGTTATGGTTTTACTTTCTTGCCGGAACTTACATCAATATCGGTTGCGAAGCGTTCCATATCGGACAGGTGGAATTGATCGGGATGAACGATCCCGACCGCAGCCACTGGACTTCCATCATCGCCAAAATGCGGGAATATGCAGCCAAACACGCCCGTCGCCGCTGGGTGATTATTGACGCCCACGTGCCGTATGGCGGAATGGTAAAGGACGGCGTCAGTCTGCTCGATTTCAATTCTTTTCCGTTGCGCATCAAGGAAATACCGGAACAACCGTATCACGGCAAGTTGGAAGTCAATTATCTGGACGGAATCTACCGCAAGAGCAAAGGCTGCATCACCCCCAGCGGATGGAGTTGCGAACATCTGCCTTATTTAGTCGAATTTGATAATTTCGGGAAAAGCAGGGAAACGAACGTCCCCACGCTGGACAATCATTTTATCTGGGGCTGGGACGAAATTTCCTGGCTGTCGCTTCAACCGGAAGACTACCGCAACGGGTTTATCAAATACGTCTATCAATGGATCAAGGATACCGATGCCGACGGTCATCTGGAAATGCCCGGATGCCGGATGATTACCTGTCCCAACGAATCGAGCGGCAGTTATCGCGCCAATACGCGCAGCGACGCCTGTCCGATCGGATATTCGCAGGAAGAAACGATCAAAGCCCTTTGGAATCCATAAACCGATTATTTTATTTATTTTTATGAATACTCAATGTAACATCCAAATTAGACAATGCGTCGTCCGGAAGACAGATAAAGCCTCCCCTAACCCCTCCAAAGGAGGGGGGACTCTCTCCCCTTTGGGGAGGGTTGGGGAGGGGCTGTTTTCTACCGAGCGACACATTCCTGACGGGATGCCGGTGATATTAGATATATTATTATAGTATAAATACTTAATTCTTTAATTTTTAGAAACCTATGAAACAGATTCTTTTTTTCCTGATTTTCTCTGCGGCTGCATGGGCGCAGGATAATCCTTTCATCAATCACATGTACACCGCCGACCCTTCCGCTCATGTCTGGGCGGACGGAAGACTGTATGTTTACGCCTCTCACGACATTGCTCCGCCGCGCGGTTGCGACCTGATGGATCAATATCATGTTTTTTCGACCGACGACATGATTCACTGGACTGACCACGGCGAAATCCTGCGTGCAAGCGATGTTCCGTGGGGCGCACCGCTCAAAAACGACGCCAAATTCATGTGGGCGCCCGATTGCGCCTACAAAGACGGCAAGTATTACTTCTATTTCCCGCATCCCGACCGGGATCCCTGGAACAGCACCTGGAAAATCGGAGTTGCCGTCAGCGACCAGCCTGCGTCGGGCTTCAAAGTCCTCGACCATCCGGTGATCGGACTGCCCGATGACGGAGAAATTGACCCCTGCGTTTTTATGGATGATGACGGGCAAGCGTATTTCTATTACGGCGGCGGTGGTGAATGCTTTGGCGCCAAACTGAAAGAGAACATGTACGAAATTGACGGCGAACTGCAACGGATGGAAGGGTTACCCGATTTTCACGAAGCCACCTGGATTCACAAGAGAAACGGCATTTATTACCTCTCCTATTCCGACAATCACGACGAAAACAATGATAAGGAAGGAGTTGCAGGCGATAACAGGATGAGATATGCCACCGGTAAAAGTCCGCTCGGACCCTGGGAATACAGGGGAATTTACATGGATCCGACCGACAGTTACACCAACCACGGCTCGATTGTGGAATACAAGGGTCAATGGTATGCGTTCTACCACAGCAGCGCCCTGTCGAAGAAAAACGGGGAATTTAACGATTGGCTGCGTTCCGTTTGCGTTGATAAACTGTATTATAACGACGACGGAACGATCCGGAAAGTCGTCCAAACCGGAAGCGCCCAATAATCCGATGTGATTTCCGTCTTCTAAATTATTTTCAATATCGTGTGCAAAAAAACAAACAAAGCGCTTGCAAAAATCCATGCAAGCGCTTTATTTTCAATCTGTGGTCCCACTTGGGCTTGAACCAAGGACCCCCTGATTATGAGTCAGATGCTCTAACCAACTGAGCTATGGGACCTCCTTTTTAACATGAAAAAAACTTCAAAACCGGGCGCAAAGATAATCATAAATTACGAAGTAAAAAAGATTATCGCCCGTTATTTTTATTTGATCTCCCAGGTTTCTCCGCCGAGCAATATCTCTTGCAAGGTGCGTTGCGGCTTTTTGGCTTGCACTTCTTTTATCTGATTCTGAACGGATTCGTCATACGTTGGCGCTTCGACGTCGCGGATAACGCCCAGCGCCACCGGCAGGTCGCCTCCCATCATTGCCAGCATGTTATGCAGCGTTACATCCCGCTCGTGGGCATCGTGAACAAGCACATCGTCAAGCGTATAGCCATCCTGCCCGATTGTTACGGCTTTGAGTTTCAGACCGTCGAGCACGATTCCCCGGTTGCTTTCCTTGCCGAAAACCATTTTTTCGCCGTGTTTGAGCAAAATCGTGCGGTCGGCGCGAAATTCCTTGTTTGAAATGGCGGAATACGTTCCATCATTGAAAATCACGCAATTAACGAGGACTTCCGTTACCGATGTGCCCTTATGCCGCGCCGAAGCGGCAAGGATGTCGGTCAGATTGGATAAATCAATGTCAATGGCGCGGGCAAAGAATGTTCCGCGGGCTCCGAACGTCAATTCCGCCGGGACAAACGGGTCTTCGACCGTCCCGTAAGGTGAACTTTTCGATACGAAACCTCTTTCCGACGTAGGCGAATACTGTCCTTTGGTCAGACCGTATATCTCGTTGTTGAACAGCACAATATTGAGATCAACATTGCGTCTCAGCGCGTGAATAAAGTGATTGCCGCCGATGGCGAGGCAGTCGCCGTCGCCCGTGATAGTCCAGACGCTGAGGTTCGGATTGGCGGTCTTCACGCCCGTGGCAATTGCCAGACTGCGACCGTGAATCGTGTGAAATCCGTAGGAACTCATATAATAAGGTAAACGCGACGAACAGCCGATTCCGGAGATAACCGCCATATTATGAGGCTCTACACCTATTTCAGCCATCGCTTTGTGCAGGCAATTGAGTACCGCATGGTCGCCACAGCCCGGACACCAGCGCACGGATTGATCGCTTTTATAATCTTTTGCTTCGTAAATCATTGCTTCTTAATTATTTATTATATTCCTGAATTCTTCGACCAGATTTGCCACCACAAACGGCTGACCGGTAATACTGTCAAACCTGTAAGGATTGAAATTAGAGATTTTACTTCGTAAATAGTTGACAAACTGACCGTTGTTCAGTTCCGCCACGACCACCTTCCCGTATCGCTTCAACACTTCTTCCGTGTTTTTCGGCAGCGGATTGATAAAGCAGAAATGCGCGAGCGCCACCTTTTTGCCTTCGGCGTGAAGCGTTTCCATGGCTTCGTAGAGATGCCCGTATGTACCGCCCCACCCTACTATCAGCAAATCAGCGTCTTCATTGCCTGTAATTTCCAGGTCGGGAATCACCTCCGCCAACTTGTCTATTTTCGCCTGGCGGGTAATGACCATCTTTTCGTGATTGACCGGATCGGTCGAAATCGTGCTTGTATGGTAGTCTTTTTCGAGTCCGCCGATGCGGTGGGCGAAACCTTCCGTCCCCGGTATAGCCCAGTAACGCGCCAGTGTTTCTTCATCGCGGTGATAGGGTTTCCATACCTTTTCTCCCTGATATTGAGAAACATAGTGCGGTTTTATATCGGGATATTGGTTCAAATCGGGAATCCGCCAAGCCGCCGAACCGTTTGCCAAAAACGCATCCGAAAGCAGAATAACGGGCGTCATGCTTTCCAGCGTGAGTTTTCCCGCCCAAAACGCCATGTCGAAACAGTCGGTCGGGGTCGAAGCCGCCAGTACGATAACCGGACTTTCGCCGTTGCGACCATACAGAGCCTGCATTAAATCAGTCTGTTCGCTCTTGGTCGGCATGCCGGTCGAGGGACCGCCCCGCTGCACGTCTATCACAACTAACGGGAGTTCGGAAATGACGGCGAGC
Organism: Tannerella sp.; assembly: GCA_031277235.1. Classification (GTDB taxonomy): domain Bacteria; phylum Bacteroidota; class Bacteroidia; order Bacteroidales; family Tannerellaceae; genus Tannerella. The sequence goes on along the minus strand of JAITMT010000511.1, from coordinate 6,103 downwards.
CCTATCGCTTCGCTTTTCAGCGCCAGTCCGGGACCCGACGTGGATGTTACGCCGAGGCAGCCTGCAAAACTTGCGCCGATTGCCGTACTGATGCCTGCAATCTCGTCTTCCGCCTGCACGGTGATGACGCCCAGATTTTTATGCCTTGACAGTTCCTGTAAAATCTCGGTAGCCGGCGTAATCGGATAACTGCCCAGAAACAGCGTCAAACCTGCCTTTTCGGCGGCGGCAATCAGCCCGTAGCACAGCGCATTGTTGCCGTTCACGTCCTTGTAAATGCCCGGCGCGATTTTCGAACTTTCGATTCTGTACGTCGAAACCGACGCATGTATGTTGTGTCCGTAGTTGTAACCGTCCACGAGTGCCTTTATATTGGCTTTCAGGATGTCCGCCTTTTTGGCAAACTTGTTTTGCAGCATGGTCATTGCCGAATCCACGGGGCGGTCGAAAAGCCAGCACACAAGCCCCAGCGTGAACATATTCTTGCAACGCATCACCGATTTGTTATCCAGACCGAACTCTGCAAGCCCGTCGCGCACCATCGTCGAGATAGGCGCCTCGATAATCTGCTGCGTTTTCAGTCCCAACTCCTCGACAGGGTTTTCTGTCTTGAATTCAGCCTTTTCAAGGTCTTTTTTCTTGAAGGAATCCACATCAATAATGACAACCGAATCGGGTTTCAGATTCTTCACGCTTACTTTCAGCGCCGCAGGATTCATCGCCACCAAAACATCGGCTTTGTCACCCGGCGTGAAGATTTTTTTCGCACCCAAATGTACCTGGAAGCCTGAAATACCGAACAATGAACCTTGTGGCGCACGTATTTCCGCCGGATAATCGGGGAATGTCGAAATATCGTTCCCGATAATGGCGGACAGGGCTGTGAATATCGTCCCGGTCAATTGCATACCGTCACCGCTGTCACCCGAAAAACGGATGACAACATGCTCTAAATTAGTAACTTTAGTATCTTCTGACATAAACTTTATATTAGATTTGCGATTGCAAAATTAAGCAATATATCTGCGACCGCAAAATTAATCGCGATAATTGTACAGGGAAATTATTTCTTTCAATCTTTCTGCCAGAGTATCAATGTCTTTCTTTCCGTCCATCAGTTCAGCGTTGAAACGTATCTTTGCCTGCTCGTAGAAAGGCTTGCGTTTTTCAAGATTTTCCGCGATGAACGCCCTCAATTCCTCGCCCGAACGCCCCTGCAACACGGGTCTCGTTGCCTTGTCGGTTTTCAGACGGCGAACAAGTTCATCAACAGATACTTCCAGATAAACGGTCGTGCCTTTCCGGTTCATTAATTCCATATTGTTATTGAAGCAGGGCAGCCCGCCGCCGGTGGAAATGATGACGTCCTCCAGTTCGGAAAGTTCGGATATGATTTTGTGCTCTATTTCCCGGAAACGGTTTTCGCCTTCGACGGCAAAAATCTCGCTGACTTTTTTCCGGTACCTATTTTCTATAAAGTGGTCTGTATCAATGCGGAAGAGATGCATTTTACAAGCCAACGCATTGCCGAGAAATGTCTTTCCCGCCCCCATGTATCCTATCAAAAAGATTCGTTCCATGGTGCAAAGATAGGGAATTCATTTTTTTGTGCAAAATTGACGCTTTTTTTAATTATTATCAGTACATTTGCCGTTCAATTACACAAACCGTATGGGTAAAAAACCGAAATATTACGTAGTCTGGAAAGGTGTCAATCCGGGCGTTTACGACACGTGGACGGATTGCCAATTGCAGATAAAAGGCTACGAAGGCGCTCTGTACAAGTCGTTTGACACGCTCGACGAGGCTAATATCGCCTTTGCTGGTTCTCCCGGAGATTATATCGGCAAAAACGCAACCGTTCCCGCCCGGCAAAAGCGCGGCGGAAAACCGCCGTTTGTGACGGAAAGTCTGGCGGTTGATGCGGCTTGCAGCGGCAATCCGGGCGATATGGAATATCGGGGCGTTTACGTAGAAACGGGGCGGCAGGCATTCAAAGTCGGTCCGATGAAGCAGGGCACGAATAATATCGGGGAGTTTCTGGCGCTGGTGCACGGACTGGCGTATTTCAAGCAAATCGGCTGTAAAATACCGGTTTACACGGACAGCCACAACGCGATGCTTTGGGTGCAACAGAAAAAATGTAAAACCAAACTGGAACGCACGCCCGCGAACGAGCCGGTTTTCGACCTGATAGCGCGCGCGGAAAAATGGCTGAATACCAACGATTATCCCAACGAAATCCTCAAATGGAACACGTCCGAATGGGGCGAAATCCCGGCTGATTTCGGGCGAAAATGAAAATAAAATACTTTGAATATATGACTGAATATCCGGTAGTTACAATTATCACAGTTGTGCTCAATGCAAAAACAAATCTTAAAAAGACCGTTTGCAGCGTGGCTGAACAGGATTATCCGAAAATCGAATATCTTGTCATTGACGGCGGCTCAACCGATGGCTCTCTGGATGTTATCAGGGATTATCATCCTGCCGTCATTTCCAAATGGCTTTCCGAAAAAGACGATGGAATTTATTCGGCAATGAACAAGGCGGGCAGGATGGCATCGGGCGAATGGATATGTTTTCTCAATGCGGGCGATGTTTTTGTTGATAGCACCATTGTCGGGAAAGTAGTCGAAACAATTCAATTGCAACCGGAACAGCCGGGTATTGTTTACGGAAATATATTGATTCAAAAATCGCCGGAAGAGTTCATGGAACGGCAGGCTCAATCGCCTCGAAACAGTCACAGGATGTATTTTTGCCATCAGAGCGCTTTTGTTCGACAGTCTTTAGTCCGGCAATATCCTTATGATGAACACTATAAACTGTCTGCTGATTTGAAATTTTTCAAACAATGTTTTTACGGCAACAAGCGATTCGTTCAATTTGATTTCCCGGTCGTAATCTATGATCTTTCGGGTCTTAGCAATACTGAACGTGAACGGGGCTTGCGCGAAAATATTGCTGTTGTCAAAGAAATGGATAGCGGATGGCAAAAGTTCGGGTTTCTTCTGAGGCTGTATTTTGTTATTTACTGGCGAAGATTATCGGGAAAATACTGAAAATTAAATAATTGAATGATAGGTTTTTAATATATTTTTCGCAATATTTTCATCACTGAATAATTGGACATGTTTCAATCCGTCATCAATCATTTGCTTCCGTAAATTTTGGTCGCTTAACAGAAGTTCCAGACCGGCAGCCATTTCATCAATATTGTCATAATCAACATATAAACAGGTATTTCCACCGGTTTCCTTAAATACTCCTCCCCTGGTGGTAATCACAGGCACACCCACACTGAGAGCTTCTACAATCGGAATACCAAAACCCTCAAACATAGATAGATAGATGAAAATATCGGACATTTTGTAAATAGCAGGCAAATCCTCTATCGAAACATTGTGCAGGAAAATAATTTGCTGTTCTATACCTAATTCCATGATAAGTTGTTTGATAACTCTCAGGTAATTAGTCTCTTTTCCAACAATGACAAACGGTAATGCAATATTTCCCTGCTTAATGGATTTCAGAATAGTTTCCATATTTTTTCGGGGCTCAATGGCTCCAACCGCAAGCAGATAATTATCCGGTAATCTGAATTTTACTCTTACTTCCGCAAGTTTTTCCCGGCTTATCTTCTCATGGAAAAGATTGTTACAACCTTGATAGACAACGTCTATTTTGTCAGGTTCAGCGTTAAAAAAATGAATGAAATCCTGTTTGGTTGTTTCGCTGATAGCAATGATTTTATCGGCATTTTTCGCTATATATTTGTTTTTTTTGATAAAAATATTCCGGTAAACCTTGTCGTACTGTTCGGGATAACGCATAAAAATCGTATCGTGTACCGTTGCCACCGTTTTTATTTTTGTGCGGTGTATTCCCAAGGGCAATTCTTGACTGAGTCCGTGAAAAATATTGATATTCAAAGCATTAATATCAGAAATACAACCATAACTTCGCCAAAGGGCAGGAAACATTTTGTAAAAAATATTTTTAGGATACAATATTTTTGTATTATTCCGATTAATAGGGAAATCAATATTTTTTTTCACTTTGGGATTCAATAAAAAATATTCGTTTTCGGAATAACTTTCGCTTAAAATCCGAATCATATTTCGGCTGTAATTGCCGAGCCCTCTGTGATTGTGAAACGCGCGTTTGGCGTCAAATGCTACTCTCATTTTGTTATAATTGAAATGGTATTTTATGTTTTCTGCAATATATTCAAACATCGGCTTCTCTCCTCACAAACGGGCGAAATTTTCGCATCCAGCGTTTATCATGTTTCTTTTTTATAGCAATAGCCTGATTCACACTCATTTCAATATCCCAATTCCTTTTTTTTGCATAGCAACGGATAACAAACTCAAACAAATCCATCTTTCCCGTGAACCGTGTCAAGTTTTCAAAACAATCCTTCTTTGAAACCGGTTTATTTTCAGGAGAGAAATTCATCCGGTTAATATCAATAAGAGAAAAACGGTAATATTCACCGTTATCTTGCAGACAATACCGTACATTTGTCGAATTCAGGTCATGAAACAATATTCCCTTTTCATGAAGTTCGACTGCAAAACGGGCAAAGTCTTCCGCCATGACAGTATTAAAGTTATCCGGATTCAGTTGTTCCCGAATAGCAGGGTCATTATCATAACCGGAAAAATAATATCCATAAGCAAACAATCCATTTTTCCAGTGCTCCAGAAATGCGATTTCTTGCGGTGTATCAATACCCAGACGGCGTAATTTTATGGCGTTATAAAATGCGCGTTTTGCTTTGCTGTGGCGAAAGAAACTGTATGCTATCCTTTGAATAATATTCGGAAACTTATAACGCTTAACGATAACGTTTTTCAGGATTGAATCCGCCTCATCAATCACAAATTGCTTAATCACATTCCTGTCGGCATATAAAGTAACTCCGTTCTTATCAAATATCGCCGGCAATCTTTTTATAAAACCGCTTAAAGAAATATGATTCATGTATTCAGGATTTATCACTATTTTAATTTTTTCCATCTTTCCTGTGACTTCAAAAGAGAATGATTGTTAAACAGATTCTTAAATTTGGCAAAATTATAGGCGACCACATAATTGTAAACATTACGCCAGTCTTGCATGGAGTTACAGGGCTGCAAAGTAACCGGTTTTTTCTCCCGCGAAGCATCCAGCCGGTCGCACAGTGAAGCGATGTAATTAAACAAATTGTATTTTCCCAGCACAAGGCGCTTGCACTCTGTCAGTACATCCTGTTTTTTTTCATAAGTATCGTCCCGGATTATCCGGTCTATCTGCTCTATCGAATGTTCAAAATTCAAAATATCAATTTCCTGATAAGCATCTTTCGGAAAGTAATCTGATAAATTAGTACATCCGTAATAAAAAGGGAAGGTTTGGGTAAGGAAACAATCCGCAATTTTCTCCGTCCAATAAAATCGCTGAGAGGAATTTTCAATGGCTACATGATATTTGTAAGGAGCCAATATGTCCCATTTATCATCAAAATTGCGGTATCCGCGCCCGAAAACATCTATTTTATCTCCATATCGTTGTTTTAATTTTTCAACAAATTTGATCCGGTCAATATGACCTTGCGTAAATGCCTTGTCACTGGTAATCACGGATATCAATTTTGTTTTTGGAGGAACAGGAGAATTCGTTAAACTCTCGTAATCTTGAGAATAACGATAAGAACCGTCCTGATTTTTAGAAAATCCTATCAACCATGAAAGAGCCGCCTGACCAAACACAATATTCGGATGTTTTATCTGTTCCTGACAGGAAGATATCATTCCAAATTGCCGGAGGTATGGTTTCGGGTAAATCAATACGGACTGAGGTTCTGTTGTCAATAACAGGATATTCTGCGGGGCGACATTACAGGTTTCGGAATGTCTTAACCCCTTTCCTTGTACAACCCAAAAATCAGCATCTTCTATTCTTTCATCAATAACAAACTGATAACGACCATCGTCAGAAAGTCCTTTACCTTCTTTTGTCTGGCGCATCAAGATTTGCTCGTAATCTTTTTCTTTTCGGTGGGGAACAAATTTAACTATATAAGGACGCTCCATATTTTTATGACCATAAT
>JAITMT010000462.1 GCA_031277235.1 Tannerella sp. | reverse complement strand
GTACCTGACGGCACGCCTATTGTGTGTGAAAATGCTTTCTACCAATATCCTGTCCCTAACGGGACATTGATGTCAACGTTATTCAATTTTTAGAACGCATTTTCAAATTTTTCAAACCCTCATTTTTTACACCCCACCCAAGGGGCTTTGTCCGCTACACTCGCTGCCATCTGCTCTCCCTTTGGAGAGGGGCAGGGGGTGAGGGCTACAATTTCACCAATCCCTTCAAGGTGAAAACATTCACTCCTCCCCGATGGGTTTTGTTGTTCGTACCGCAGAAATAGCACTCTCTTTCCAGATCTCCCTCCTGCGTTTCGACCGGAGATTCGTATCCGCAGTGTCCGCATTTCATCATCAGAATCAGTTTGGCATACTGTCCGCTTGATTTGATGGCGGCTACGGTGGACTGAACTTTCATTATATCGCCGTAATCTTTCAGACTTTGTGCTTCAACCGATTCGCCGCCCTTACCGTAGGAGCGGTATTCTGTTTGAAGCCTCCCGGTTTTGAGCAGCGATTCCGTGAAGAAGCCCACAATATCCCGCCCCAGCGTTCCGTCCGGGGTATCAACCAGATAGTAGGTCATCGGAGGGATGGAAGGCAGTCGCTTCAGGATTTCGCAAGCCTCCAGCAAAGTACCTGCCTTTTGGGAATAATATTTATGCTGGGCGTTTCCGCTTTGCGACCATGCGGAAGTTTTCAGACGTTCCGCGATGATATCTTCTATCGTTTTCCCGCACTCCGTACATTTTCCGTTGTCAAGTTTATGCTGCCCGTCGCGGGTTTTCCCGCACTTTTCGCATTTGCAGCCATTCCATTTGTGACCGAATAGGCAACTCATATTTCCTCTTTTAGAATCCAAAATTATAACCAATCGTAATACCTATCGGCAACAATGGAGTAATCTCCAGCCGCGAATCATTTTCTGCCGCATCGTAATTGTCCCTGAATTCGCTTGAACGGATCGGTACCAGCAAGCCGGCGCTTATTTTATGTTTCCGTCCTATCCTGAGATCGAAATTTGCGCCCACGGTTATGCCGTACGAGGTCATTTCGTATTCGTCGGATATATAATCCGTGCCGACCAGAACTCCATTGTAGCCGTACATGACCATCAGATTGGGTGAAAACCTCTTGTCCGGCGAAATTTTGAAAGTTCCACCCACATTCCATCCCAGGGACAATAAATTATAGCCGGCTCCCGCAAAGACTCCAATCTGCTTTACAGGTAGATATTCCACTTTTCCGCCCACTATTCCGCCATAATCAAAGCCGGTTCCCATACCCAAATAAAGTTTCGGGTTTTTCTGTCCGTCCTGGGCAAACACGGAGTTTCCCGCGAGCCCCAATAACATAATACATAATAAAATCTTTTTCATACTGAAATTTTGTTTAACGTCCGCCTCCTTTTGGCAGACTTGAAAATGAATACATAATTGAAAGTTTTTTCCTGTTTTTATTCCTGACTTTCCTCTCCTTCTTCCACAATTTTCAGGTTTCCGAGAAAAATGGAGAAGTCAATGTGGATATCGCCTCCTGCCGTTGCGTCAAAGCGGCGGACGGCATACGGGAGTTTTTTACCGTATATGATATACAATTCGTTTTTGAGGCGGTCGGTTTGCAGCATGACAGTCTGTCCGTTACCGATTTTTTGCTGCTCCACGCCGTTCAGGAAAACGCTTAACTTTGCCCCGCCGCTGATGAAATTGGAACTCCGTCTCAAATGAATGATGCACGGCTCCGTCAATGCCTCGTCGGGAGCGGGTTGCACGGTCGGCGGTTCTGCGCTTTCTTCCATCGTGATGAATTTACGCCATAAAGGGTCGGCTTCGTAGGCTGCTTTTGTTCCGGCGGGGACGACGAGTTTCGCTTTCTTGTATTTTACACCGTAGAACACCGTAAAACCTATATCCGGCGGGATGGCGCCTTTCACTTCCACCACGGACAGTTTTTTGCATCTGAAGGAGTTGGGAGCAAGGTCTCTAACGCTTCCGGCAACGGTCAGCGAGGTGATGTTATAGCCCATGAAAACGTTTTGACCGACGCCTGTTATACCGTCTTCGATGACCACGGAATGGAAGTTTGCACGGTAATCATACCATGCCGACCTTGTGCCGAGCATGGTAGTCGGTACGACGCCCTGACCGCTCAGGTACAAGACGCCATCTTCGATACGCCAGGATATTTCGGGCGTCAATTCTCCGCCGATCTTTCCGGGAGTGTCCTGTCCGTAAAGAACGGACGCCGGCACGAGTGCCAACATTGTAATAATTGCCAGTATGGCTAACATTTTCTTTTTCATATTCTTTCTGTTTTTTTTAATGAATGCTTAATATATTAATGTAACTTATCGGTTCATCTCCCGGCGCGGGCGGTAAAAAAAGTTTTTCCCTGTTACAGGTTTTTTTCCTGATTTTACTGCCTGATACTCATTCCCGGCAACCAAGCCATAAAGCCTAAAGTACCACTGGTAATTTGCGCCCGAAGGCTTTTGTGTTGTTACTGTGACTGTATACATATCTCTACCCGTTGAGTTGTCATGGCTTTCCGTCCATCTATCATACAGAATATTCCAGCCTTTTTGCAAGTCCAAATCGAATTTATAGATATACTCTTCATTCCATTCTTCGTCAATCTCTTTGATTTCCCCTTTAAGGGTAACATTTCCGTCAGCATAAGCCCAAAAAGCTCCACTTTGCTCATCATCCGCATAGTTTCTTTCATGATCATTAAAATAGAACTCCCCGATGTTCTCGTCGTTTTTGTCGTATGCTTCAATGTAAGTATTAGGAATCCATTTAACGGTTTTATCGCTTACGGTCATACCACTCGGCATATCTTCTGCAAGCAAAAACAAGTATTTGTCCTGTACGGTTAGAGGAAGTTTCAGCGTAAAACCATTGTTTTGGTACGGTGCCCTGGCAATTTCAACATATCCCCAATCATCACCCGTTTCCCATAAAAGTTCAAATTTCACGGTTACAATTTGCGAAGAACTGTTGATTACATTGGTTGCGGCGATTTCGGGCGCCGGCGCAATGGTCAGCGTAAACGCTTGCGATGTTGCGCCGTCAATCGTCAGCGTCAGGTTGTCGGTCGTTCCCGCCTGTGCGCCTGCGCTTCCCGCCAGCGTCAAAGTGCCGCTGTTGTTGCTGATGGCGACGTTGCCCTGCGCGGTTACGCCTGCGGGCAAGTTTGTTACCTGCGGCGCATATGAGCCGTCGGCTATATTTGCGGTCATAACGGCAAAGGTTGCCGTTTGCGTTTCACCTGCCATAATCGTGCCTGTTTGTGCATCTACCGTTACGGTTTTAGGCTCTTCGTCCTTCCGGCAGGATGTAAAGACTGCCGCACATACAATCGCGGCAATGATTAATTTTATGTTTTTTTTCATACTGAAATTTTGTTTAACGTCCGCTTCCTTTTGGCGGACTGATTATTTCATTTGTTATCCGCAGAAGTTTAAGTTGTTATCAAAATGAACTGACACTCCATCCTTTCCATTCTGCAATACTCCTGTCGCAATTGTCCGCTCCGGGGTTACCGCTTATGTAAATCTGTTTGGTAAATTCGGTATTTTCACTGTGAAGCGTTTCGAATAAATCGTTCAAGTCCCAGTATTCCATATTATTATTACGGCAAAACACGGAATGCAGTTTGATATTGTTTCTCAAATCCAAATCTGTCAACTGATTACCATTGTAAGACAACCATCCTAACTCAATATTCCTGCGTAGATCCAAATCCGTCAACTGATTACCATTGCAAGACAACCATTCCAACGCAATATTCCTGCTTAGATCCAAATTCGTCAACCGATTATCATCACAAGATAAATGTTCAAGCGCAGTATGCTTACTCACATCCAAATCCGTCAACTGACTGCCGCCACAATTCAAGGCTATAAGCGCTAAATTGTTGCTTATATTCAGACCCGTCAACTGATTACCATTGCAATACAATTCTTCAAGCGCTGTATGCTTACTTACATCCAAACCCGTCAGCCGATTACTGCTACAGTTC
>JAITMT010000452.1 GCA_031277235.1 Tannerella sp. | reverse complement strand
AAAATAACGGATAAGTCAAGTTTTTTTCGTACTTTTGCACCTCCATTGGATATGGGATCTATGCAAAAAATAAGAAATATAGCGATTATTGCGCACGTTGACCACGGTAAAACGACGCTGGTTGACAAGATGTTGCTTGCAGGCAAACTTTTCCGCGAAGGACAGGCTGAGCCTGACCAATTCCTTGACAATAACGATTTGGAACGCGAGCGCGGTATTACGATTCTCGCCAAAAACGTATCTATCTACTATAAAGATTACAAAATCAACATTATAGATACGCCGGGACACGCCGATTTCGGCGGAGAAGTCGAGCGCGTGCTCAATATGGCGGACGGCTGCCTGTTGCTCGTTGATGCGTTTGAAGGTCCGATGCCGCAGACGCGGTTTGTGCTGCAAAAAGCCATTCAGATAGGTCTGAAACCGATTGTCGTCATCAACAAGGTGGACAAGCCGAACTGCCGCCCGTCGGAAGTGCAGGAGATGGTTTTTGACCTGATGTTCAGCCTCAACGCAACGGAAGAACAGTTGGATTTTCCGACAGTTTACGGCTCGGCAAAACAGGGCTGGATGTCGGAAGACTGGCAAAAACCGACCGACAATATTTTTCCGCTGCTCGACAATATTATCAAGTATATTCCTGAACCCGAGACACTTGAAGGTCCCGCCCAAATGCTCGTTACTTCTCTCGACTATTCCAATTATGTGGGGCGAATTGCTGTCGGACGAATCCATCGCGGGACGCTGCACGACAGCGAAGATATTATTCTCTGTAAGCGGGACGGTTCTACAGTACGTCAGAGAATCAAGGAGATAGATGTTTTTGAAGGGCTGGGACGCAAGAGGGTGGACGCCGTTTCGTCGGGCGATATTTGCGCGCTGATTGGCATCGAAGGCTTTGAAATCGGCGAAACGATTGCAGACCTCAGCCGACCGGAGCCGTTGCCCACGATCGCCATAGACGAGCCGACCATGTCCATGCTGTTCACTATCAACAATTCCCCGTTTTTTGGGAAAGACGGAAAATACGTTACTTCCCGTCATATTTTTGAGCGGCTGGAACGTGAATTGGATAAAAATCTGGCTTTGCGCGTGGAAAAAACCGGTTCGGCGGATGCGTGGAACGTTTACGGTCGCGGCGTGCTGCATCTTTCGGTGCTGATTGAAACGATGCGCCGCGAAGGATATGAATTGCAAGTCGGTCAGCCTCAAGTGATTATCAAGGAAATTGACGGCGTTACATGCGAACCCGTTGAACAAATGACCATTAACGTGCCCGACGAATATGCCAGCAAGGTGATCGACATCGTTACGCAGCGCCGGGGCGAAATGTTTGCGATGGAAAGCAAGAACGAACGCACGTTTCTCGAATTTTACATTCCTTCGCGCGGCATCATAGGGCTTAATAATCCGTTACTTACGCTATCCGCAGGGCAGGCTATCATTGCCCACCGCTTCTTTGAATTTCAGCCCTGGAAGGGCGACATCGAACGCCGCCAGAACGGCTCCATCATCGCGATGGAAACGGGCATGGCTTTCGCTTATGCGCTCAACAACCTGCAATCGCGCGGACGGTTTTTCATTTCGCCGGGCGAGGAAGTATATGCAGGTCAGGTCGTTGGCGAGCATACCAAGGAAGGAGATTTGGTGGTGAACGTTACCAAATCGAAAAAACTGACCAACATGCGCGCTTCAGGTTCCGACGAAAAGGTTTCGCTGGCGCCGCCGGTCATTTTCAGCCTCGAAGACGCGCTCGAATACATCAAATCCGATGAGTATGTGGAGATTACGCCACACTCCCAGCGGATGCGCAAAATCATCCTCGACGAACTGGAACGGAAAAGGCAGAACAGATAAAACGGATATGAACAAAAAACTCGGACTCTACAGTATTATCGTTAATACGCTGGCACTGTTTGTGTTGGCAGTGTCGAGTCTGTTGCAGGCAGGCTTGATAGCCGGTATCGCCCATATCGTTTTCGCGCTCAGTTTTGTGCCGGTGTCGGCTATATATTCAATGTACGGGCGCAAGGGACTGCGAGTCGCTTCCGATGCGGGTAAACTTTTTGCAGGCATGTATGCGACGGTCGGACTGGCGGTCATTGTTTTTTCATTTGCAGAATTACCGCCGGAAAATGATATACTGCTTGGTTTCAACCTGTTAGTAAACGGTCTGCTGTCATTGGCAACCCTGTTTTTATCACTCGCCCTGAAGGCGCGCACAACTGCCGAAAAGATGTTGAAATGGATGTTGCTGCTGCACGGAGTGATTGCCATACCGTCAGCCTTCCTTATCAACAATTTTCCGTTCGGGCTCCTGTTATTGGAATTATGGTGTCTCTATTTCATCGCCATCAATATGCTGGCATACCGTTATTTCTCCGGACAAAGGGGATGACGATTCCTACAATTCATCAATCAACTGTCGTTGTTTTGCAAAGAAGTCTATCCGGCTTTTTTCGTCGGATTCCGAAATTTGCGTGGATGACTTTTTATTGGATTGCATCCAGATTTTGAATTTCTTGGCAATTTCCGAATCTTCGGTATAAAGTTCGTTCCTGCCGAAAATATTCACGCAATACAGTTTCGCTTCGCCCGACCAGTAATAATAATAGTAGTTTGTATCAATATTGATATAGGAAACGTAAATGGTTACCTTATTGCCTGTTTCGGGCCAGCAGCCTTTTGTTGCGATACTGAAAACATATTCCAGCAAACTGTGCAGTTCTTCTTTGATCTCCTCTTTTTCCTCGTCGCTAATCATATTGATGGAATGGAAATAGCGAACGTCTCCCACCAGATTGGAAAAAATCATGTTGTCCCAGATGAAAGTTACCTTGGGCAAATCCCTGATTGCCGCATACAGTTCTCCCGTGTATTTTTCCACGTCCCGGTGCTGGGCAAGTTTGGAAAGGGCTATTACCTTTTCATTGGTGTACTGATACAGCCATTTTAACATGTAAAGCCTTGTGATACAGGAGAATTTGGCAGTCAGCATGCGAGGCAGTTTATTGGATATTTCCATGTATTCCACGTCCGGATATTCCTTAACGGATTTCACCTTTTGAACAATCATCTGCATTTTGTCCAAATCCTGCTCCAGAGGGTCGTTACAATTCCACAGTTGCAACTTGAAAGAAGCCTGCTTGGAGTCGAGATTAATGATTTCGTCCAGCGAAATATTCCACGAGGTGGCAATTTTTACAATTTCACCGGCAGGGAACACAACATCCTTGCGTAATCGTCTGTACACGGCTTCGCGCTCGAGATACAACAAATCCATCAATGCTTCCGTCAATTGATTCTTCTTAGGATATTTTTTATAGAGAACTTCCATAAAGTTAATGTACCATACATCATTCATATTTATTCTGATTTTATAATTAATAAAAACAGTGCAAAGGTATGAATAATAGTTCTATCTACGGGAAAAAAGGCTGTATAAAATCAGTCTGTAAAATTTTCAAAATTGAAATTTTCGTGTAATTTTCGTGATAAATCGTAAAAAATACTCCCAAAAAGAGAAAAAAAGGACATTTTCAAGGAATTTTGCTACATTTTGAACATTTTTATTTTTTTTTTACTGAAAATGTTTTGGTGGAACAAAATATTTGACGTACCTTTGCGGCGTGAAATTAAGATATGAAGAGTCAATCTTTTTCACAATTGCTTATAAAAATAATAAATTTTTGGATACACAAAATTATTTACACAAAATTAGCTGATATTAAAGTTCAGTTTTCATTAAATTAGTGTTTTGGGAAGAAGGGGGTTGCGAAACTCTCTTCTTTTTTTGTCTGTTCCCTAATCCCTCCCGCAAGAGAATGATTGGGATGAACGGGAGAACGGATAAACGCGTGAACGGAAGAAACTTCGTTCCATTTGTCTGCACTGTGATTTGTGTGATTATGATGATAAACATGACTGAATGTCAGGGAAATCCGCGCGTTTGCCACGATATTGTGTGCCCTATATTGTTGGGATTTCATTTTTCAACTTCATTTTTATGTTTGACAACATGTTTTCATTTTCTATTGGATTGATTGTAAATGAATTAAAATTTCATACAACTATTTTCATCATTGAGTCTATTTTTTTAGTCGTATATGTAAAATATTCTTCCTATCTTTGCCTCGCGATAATGCAGATTGCTTTTTTGAATCTTGCGGGAATAAAAAGCCTTTCTGCCGGTTTAAAACTTTGTGATTTAATAATTAAAAACATAAGCAATATGAAAATAAGATATAAAACTCTCTATTTTATAGCATTATTGGCTGTATCGGGATTGTCGCTTGCTCAACAACCGCCAATGACATTTTCAACAGAGCCCTATAAATATAAAGTTCTTGATTCGGCTTACATGAAATGTACCTATCAATTAACTTATTGGAAGGATTCTACCAGGAAAGATTCCACATTAAATGATACGCAAACATTGTTAATTGGAAAATTCATCTCCAAATATTACAGTCAGGAAGCGCTGGACTGGCAACAATACATCCAGGAAAATTTCAAAAATGCCAATGCCGTTCCGGGTATAAAGAATAGAGGCGTCTGGTCGTGGGAAATAATCAAAAATTATCCGCAGGAAAAAGCAACCGTAACCGATATTGGTTCCGAACTGATGGGGGATTTTTTGTATGAAGAAGATTTGCCGTCACTGAACTGGAAAATGCAGGAGGAATCACGGGAAATATTGTCTTATCGCTGTCAAAAGGCAACAGTTTCGTTCAGAGGGAGGGATTACATTGCCTGGTATGCTCCCGAAATTCCCGTTGACAACGGTCCTTGGAAATTTGGCGGACTGCCCGGACTCATTCTGAAAATATATGATACGAAGGAAAATTTCATCTTTGAATGTATTGGTTTGGAGACGCTTAAAACAAAAGAACCTGTTAAGTTTTATCTGCTGGATTATACGAAACTTAAACGTCAGGGATATTTAAAGATGGAACAAAGATTTCATGACGATTTGATTAAGTATAATAATGATTTGGGTATAATGACCATAATAAGTGATCCTCAGACAGGTAAAGACTTGAAATTAGAATCATATAAATTGCCTTTTAACCCTATCGAATTGGAATAAAAACATAAAAATATGAACAAAATTTATCTTGCAACAATTTTTTTGCTTGTGTTTGGAAGTAATCTGTTTGCCCAACAATTCAATTATAGGCACAATATTGAGAATATCGAAAAGTACAGAGTTCTTGATTCTGCCTATATGAAATGCACTTATACTTTGATTTATCTGAAAGATTCGACAAAGCCGGCAGATAAATCAAAAGATAGGCAGATTCTGCTGATCGGTAAAGATATATCCAAATATTACAGTCAATATGCGCTTGATTATAAGCTGTATATAATGGAACTCTCAAAAAAGGCGGAAAATTTGCCCAATACTTCGGAAATGGGCGCATGGAGTTTCGAGGTTTTCAAAAACTATCCCAAAGAAAAAATGACGGTTACGGACATAGCCGCCATCTTAAGTGGAAATTTCTATTACGAAGAAGAAATGCCTGTTTTCAAGTGGAATTTTTCCGCCATCGAACAGAAAACGATTCTGGATTACAAATGTAACAAGGCAACAGTTTCATTCAGAGGCAGGGATTTTGTCGCCTGGTATGCCCCCGAAATTCCTGTTGATAACGGTCCCTGGAAATTCGGAGGACTGCCCGGACTGATTTTGAGACTGGAAGACGCCAAAGGCAATTTCATTTATGAGTGTATCGGTTTGGAAAATCTGAAACAGAAAGAGCCGATAAAATATTATCTTGTTCAATATCAAAAAGTTTCAAGACAGGATTTGTGGAAACTTTATCGGTGTTTTCACGATGATTTTAAATCTTACTGGGAATCGATAGGTATAAAAGTACATTTGATTGAAGAAAACGGTAAGAGAGTAGAAGTGAAACTGCCCTATAATCCCATCGAACTCGAATAAAAATAACTGTTTTTATCATTTTATTTATGCTTTTAGTTTCATATATAGAATATTCATTTTATCTTTGTCGTGATTTTTCAAAGGGTTTTAACGGACTTCGGCCCTTTGAAAAAGGAACAGACAGGAACTCATTTAATAAAAATATGAAAAAAATAATTTTAATTATCTGTTTATTAGCATTTTATATCGGAAAATTAGAGGCGCAAAGTTATATTTCCCAGTATGACTATTTAAGAAGTTATAGAGGTAAAGGGACGGTGGATACGCTGGATTGGGCAAAAATCAAAATAACGTATTCATTGGACTATATGCCTGACAGTCTGGAGAAGGGCTACATCCTGAAAGACCGGAAAATCCTGTTAATCGGCGACAAATACAATCATTTCTTCAGTTATTATGTGCGCCAGCAGGATTCCGTATTAACGGCGGATTGGGACAGGAATAAAAATTCTGCGCCGATAAACTGGGAAAAAGATATTCTTGGAGAAGGATATGAAATTTTCGTTAATCTGCCGGAAAAAGGCAAGCAAACTGTAAAAGAGTTTATAACCAACCTTTCCATCTATCGTTATATGGAAAGTTCCGATCCGCCCACATGGTCTATACACAGCGATACGAGTACCATATTGAATTACTTGTGCACAAAGGCGACCACCCGTTTCAGAGGACGGGACTGGACAGTCTGGTTTTGTCCGGACATACCGGTAGATGCAGGTCCCTGGAAGTTAAGAGGATTGCCCGGTCTTATACTGAAAGTTGCAGACAGCCGGAATCATTATATTTTTGAATGTATAGGCATGGAACAGTTGGACGGCAAAAAAGAACCGATTCTTTATGGCAGAGCTGCTAATCATTCTTCAACTAAATGTACAAGAGAAGAATACAGGAAAGTGCAGAAAAGGTTCTATGAAGACCATACCAATATGCTGCGTATATTCGGATTCAACATAAATGTTATGGATAATAACGGAGAGTATATAGACCGACTTCCAACTCTTGACACATCGCTTGCCGAAAAGCACGTTTCATGGAGTACAAGAATAAGTAAGGAAGATTTAGATAGAAAACTGCCCTACAACCCCATCGAACTCGAATAGCAAGAAAATGAAAAGAATAACTTTGATATTGAGCCTGTTACACTGTACAATCCTGCTGTGCAGCGGACAAAATACGGTGATTACGGGCAATATCAAAAACACGAAAGGCGAGGCAGTCTTTTCGGCGACGGTGGTGTTGAAACACGTTTCCGACAGCGCGATTCTCGCCTATACATTCAGCGACGACAGCGGAAATTACCGGCTGGCTTATTCGGGCGACGGGGCGGAATTTTTGTTGAGCGTTTCGGCGATGGGCATTGAAAGCCAGACCCGGAAGATTCAAAACGCCAGTCAAACCGCGAATTTCACGGTGAAGGAAACCGAAATCCGGCTACGGGAAGTGATTGTCAAACCCGAAAAAATATCTTTCCGGAAAGACACGGTTAACTACCTCGTTTCGGCGTTTGCGACGGACAGGGATTTTGTCATCGGCGACGTTCTGAAAAAGATGCCGGGGATCAGTGTTTCGTCTTCGGGACAAATCAGTTACCGGGGAAAAGCCATCAACAAATTTTATATCGAAAATCTTGATTTGCTGGGCGGTCGCTATGGAATTGCCACCAACAACGTGCCCGCCAAGGACGTCGCCACCGTTCAGGTACTTGAAAATCACCAGCCTGTCAGGGCAAAGGACAGTCTGGAATTTTCAGACCGGGCAGCCATCAACTTGAAACTTAAGGACGCTGCCAAGGGGACGCTCAGCATCATGGCTTTGCTGGGCATCGGATACAAGCCGCTCTTGTGGAACGGAGAACTCACCGGCATGTATTTCGCGAAGGAAAAACAGAACATATCCACCTACAAAACCAACAATTCGGGCAGCAACCTTGAGAATGAACTGCGTTCCTTCACGGATGATTTCAGCCTGTATCCCGAACGGCTGACCTCCGTGCAGACGCCCACGCCGCCAGCCATCAATCAGAGCCGCTACCTTTTCAACAATTCGCACGCCGTTACGGTCAATAACCTGTTCAAACTGACGGAGGATAAGGAGTTGAAATTCAATATTATATACTTCAACGATTACGAAAAGCGCGGCAGCGACGAAAACACGGACTATTTCATTGCCAAGGACAGTCTGCTGCATATCGGCGAATCCATCCGTTCGTTTTCAACGGTAAACCGTCTAGAATCGGAAATTACATACAATCAAAATACCGACAATCAATACGTAAACAATCAGTTGAGAATGGAAGGCTCATGGGAGAGGGAAAGGGGCGAAATCCGGCTGCCCGAAGCGATCCGTCAAACCCTGAAACAGCCGTCCTTCAAGGTTCTGAATAAACTGTATATCGTAAAAAGAACGGGATCAGGAGGTTATGAATTGACCTCCCGCACGGGATTCGTGTCGTCGCCTCAATCGCTGACCGTTTCGCCCGGCTTGTACGCCGAAATTCTCAATCACGGCGAAGGGTATGATCTTCTGCACCAGGACGTTCGTTCTCAACGGTTTGTATCCGACAACGGTATGGTTTTTACCAATCCGCTGCTGCTCGGAAACGTAAGAATCAATCCAAGTATCGGCATAAATATGGAAATAAACCGCTTATTTTCAGAACTGTATCCCGGAACGGGACAAAATGCAGCGATTCCCGACAGCATGAAAAACGACCTCCGGCGGACGGAATTTACGCCGTCTGCCGGACTTCAACTGATGTACAGACTGGGACGCTTCACCTTTAACGGCTATGTGCCTGTACGTTACCACATTTACAGATTAGACAATTTCATTTTCAGCGACAGGAACGAAACGCTGCAAAAACTTTTCGTCGAGCCGAATTTGTCCGTGCTGTACAAGCCCAATTTCCATGTTGACGTAAACGCCTCTTGGTCTTCAGATTACCGGATTACCGGCATGGACGAACTTTTCAGCGGCTATATCCTTCAAAGTTACCGTTTTATGAACAGTTTTAGCAGCCGGTTTGCGGAAACAAAAAGTAATTTCTACGCTTTGAACGCGTCCTATAAAAATATCATCCAAATGTTTTTTACGAATATCGCGCTGAATTACAGCCAAATAGACAACAGCGTGATGCATGTGCAGGATTTCAGGGACAATCTGCTGATGTTCACCTCGATCGTGGATATTCCCAACCGATACGATGGATTTTCCGTTTCGGGAAAAGTGAGCAAGGGCTTTGATTTTATGAAACTTACGACCGATTTGGAAGCCGGGCGCTATCTTTCCAACTCTTCGCTGCTGCGGCAGGGCAACATTGCGGACGCACGCAGTTTAACAACCGGAATCACCTTGAAAATCAATGCCGTACCCGTTTCCTTTTTGATTTTTTCCTATCTGGGAACATGGCAGAAAAGCGATTATCGCGTTGAAAATCAGCAGTCCTATCCCGCCATCATCTCCTCCACCCATACGGTCGGGCTTGATTTCAACGTCATCAAAAACGTCAGCATCGGCACAAAATTTGAGCAATATTACAACAGTTCCATTCAAAGCGGCAAGAACCTGTATTTCGGGGATTTAAGCCTCGGTTATTCCGTCAGGCAGTTGCGCTTTGAACTGTCCTGGAGCAATATTTTCGATACAAAATCCTACACAACAGCCAGTTACAGCGATTTAAACGCCTATCGCTACAACTATATCATCCGACCTGCGCAGGCGCTTTTGACAGTGCGGTTCAAGTTGAAATAGTTGCGCAATGCAAACTCTTTTTTATGTTTAACAACATAGTTATATTTTTTATATGATTGATAAAAAGACAGTTAAAAAAACAATAAAACTATTTTTATCATTTTAATTATTTTTTTAGTTGCATATCTAAAATATTCATTTTATCTTTGCAGCGAAATAAGCCCCTAAAATCCTCCGGGGGACTTGTTTTCCCCCTTTGGGGGAATGAAAGGGGGGCTACAAAAAATAAAAAAGAAATGAAAAAATTAACAAAAGCAGAAGAACAGATTATGCAAGCCCTGTGGCAGATTGAGCGGGGTTTTGCCAACGACATCATGGAAGCGCTTCCCAGCCCGAAACCGGCTTATAATACGGCGCTTACGGTGGTCAGGATTTTGGAGAGAAAGGGATTTGTGGGTTACGAGGTTTTCGGGAAATCGCATCGCTACTATCCTGTGGTGAGCAAGGAGGATTATTCGAAAACGCTGTTGAAAGACGTTGCCGTCAATTATTTTGACAGTTCGTTCAAGAATATCGTATCCTTTTTCGCTGATAACAAGAATATTACGTTGAAGGATCTGGAAGAAATTCAGGAAATCATCAGAAAGAAAAAGTCATGAACAGTCATTTATTTTCCATACTCGGCGAAACGGCAATTGTTGTAATTATCTATTTTACAGCCTATTGGCTATTCATGCGGAACGAGCGTTTTTTCCTGCTGAACCGGATATTCCTGCTTTTTTCGATGCTGTTTGCCGTCGTGTATCCGTTTCTGCGAATAACGGTTCCGCTCCCGGTGGAAAGTCAAATTGCAATTCCCGCCATTATGCAGGAGGGTTACATCCTGCCTGTTTTTGAAGTTACGCCCGGAAATCTTTCCCGGATTTCAATCCCGAATCTCCTGAAAATCATCTATTTTGCAGGTGTAGCGATATTGCTTGCCCTGTTGCTGATCAAAATAATACGGGTCATCCTGTTGATTGCAAGGTCGGAAAAAATAAAAATGGAAGATTATTATTTGATAAAGTCCAGCGGGACAGAGTCACCCTTTTCCTTCCTTAATTACATTGTAATCCCTGATAATCAGTATAATGAATCGGAACTTGCATCCATAGTCATGCACGAACGGAATCATATCCGGCAGTTTCATTCCATAGACCTGATTGTCAGTGAAATATTCAAGGCGCTGCAATGGTTCAATCCGGTAAGTTGGCTGTATAACAGGGAATTACAGTATATTCACGAATATACGGCAGATAAATCGGTTATGAAAAACGGGATAAACCGGGAAGAATACCTTTCCCTGTTGATATTCAACACAAACGAAAATCATTCAAACAGTATTTATAACAATTTTAACATATTATTAATTAAAAAAAGAATCAAAATGATTATGGACACAAGTAAAAAATCAAGAGCGTGGCTTAAAATAATGCCCGCAATCGCATTGACAATCTGCCTTTTGGCAGCGCATACGGGTTTTTCGCAATCATCCGTTCAATTTAACGGTAAAGACGGCATTTTATTTATTGTTGATGGTAAAGCGATTGACAATCTGGAATCAATTGACGCGGCACAGATCGAAAGCGTTGATGTATATCGAGACAAAAATATCCAACAATTCGTTGATAAATACGGAAATAGAG
The DNA here is from genome assembly GCA_031277235.1 of Tannerella sp. Classification (GTDB taxonomy): domain Bacteria; phylum Bacteroidota; class Bacteroidia; order Bacteroidales; family Tannerellaceae; genus Tannerella. The sequence goes on along the minus strand of JAITMT010000452.1, from coordinate 4,002 downwards.
CCAAAGACGGCGTAATGGTCATTACGACCAAAAAATCGAAGAACCCCTCGGAAGTAGTTGTAATAGGATATGGTGTTGCCGGCGATGATGAGGCAAACGTGGAAAAAGTATTTGATGTAGTTGATCAGTCACCTGAATTTCCGGATGGAAATGTATTGAAATTTGTTGCTGAAAACATTTTCTATCCGGTAAAAGCCCAGGAAAACAAAATGGAGGGTAAGGTTACTGTGAAATTTGTCATAAAAAGTGATGGAAGTATTGACAATGTCAGAATTTTAAGAGGAGTGAGTGAATCTCTTGATAATGAGGCTATAAGGATCGTAAAGGCAATGCCAAAATGGATACCGGGCAGGCAAAATGGTAAAGCCGTAAATGTCTATTTTACGTTACCTATCGATTTCAAATTGCAAAAATAAGCAAAAACACTCTTTCATTAAAAATCCTCTGTCGCGGTTTTTTTCACGGGCGGAGGATTTTTTATTTGTACTTTATTGCAATTTTATGTACCTTTGCCGTATCAAACAGTATTTATAGCAATTTTAACATATTATAAACTAAAAAATCAAAATGATGATGGACACAAGTAAAAAATCGGGAATGTGGCTCAAAATCCTGCCCGCAATCGCATTGACAATCTGCCTTTTGGCAGCGCACACGGGTTATACTCAAGTGAATACAAAACAGGATGTACCAATAAGAAATACCGCTACGGCAGTTGATGATACAACCAAAAACAACGCAGCAACACAGTCTAAGACGCCCAAAGCGAAAACAACCTTGGATGAAATAACGGTGGTTGGATATGGAACTTCGTCTATTGGGGAAAATAAGGATGAGATGGTTGTAGTTGGATATGGAACCAATAAAACTACGGAAACAACAGGAGAAACCTTTGAAGGAGTAGTTTTTGAAGATGTGGAAGAATTGCCGGAATTTCCCGGAGGATACCCGGCTTTGATACAGTTTTTGTGGGATAACATCAACTATCCTGTAATTGCTCAGGAAAATGGTATTCAAGGAAAAGTTACCGCAAAATTTGTCATAACGGACGACGGGTCAATTGCAGGTATTACAATTGTAAAAGGTCCGGATCCATCGCTTGATAAAGAGATGGTTAGGCTTATTAAGGCGATGCCGCAATGGACTCCCGGCAAGCAGAATGGTCAGCCTGTAAATGTTCGATACACGTTACCTGTTAACTTCGTATTGAAAAAAGCGAAATAACATTTCTTCATTTTATAAAAATCCTCTGTCCCGGTTTTTTTTACGGACGGAGGATTTTTTATTTGTACTTTATTGGAATTTATGTACCTTTACCATATCAAATTGCAAACAATGAATATAGCCATACTTGAAAACCTAATTTTTACCTAATTTTAATAACAAAACAACCTCAGTAGCAGAAAATTGAGGTAAATATACACAAACCTCATTACCTCATTCCAGCAAGAAAAAAATGCGGTAATGAGGTTATAAACATATCAAAATCCGTTGCTCTACTGAGGTTGTTCAGTTGTAGAAATTAGATGAAAATGAGGTTTTGATATGTTTATAAGTTGTTTATGTCGCGTATCCAAGTTGTCAAAAAAGACAGAAAAGTGGATATGAGTTCCCATAAGCAAGTAACATTTTTTCACTTCCTAAAACCCTCTGCATCAGTTTTTTTTCATGGACGGAGGATTTTTTTATCCGTTTAATTTTCAAATTTCTACACCGGTATTTTGAATTTCATCCAAAAAACCTGCATAATCGGTGTCGCGGGCAATGAGAACAGGTTCAATACGGTCGTCCACCTGATAGGTCAATTTCCATAGCAGGGACAGATTTTTCCAGTAAATTTCATCATCTATATGACTGACTATCATCGCAATATCAATATCGCTGTGCTTGTGCGACATCCCTTTTGCATACGAGCCGTAAAGCCAGTATTGTTCAATTGCAAATGGTAACATGCTGTTAACCAATTCCTTATATTCTTTGGCTTTTTCAATTATAACTGCTTTTTTATCCATTGCTGCAATGTTTTTGTTTGACCGATCAAATCTTCACAATATAATGGCACAAGCCTTTTCATTAATCGTTCCTTATATTCGGGATAACGTGTTTCAATATTCAAAGGCTCTATTTCCAACACAAAGTTTATTTGTTTTTCGTCGAGAAAATCATAAAAATCACCATGTCGCGCCAAGTATATCAATTTGTGCGTATAAGGCGGTGTCTCTCCTTTTTGTTTGACATACAGTGCCTTGAAAATCTTTTCGACTGCCTGATGACACATAAAACCCACATACAGATAACGTTTCGTTTGGAACATCGCATCGGCAGTTTCCAAATCATAATCTGAAAGTTCTATCCAATATGTTGTTTTTTCGTCGTTCGTCATCCTTGAATTGATTTGTTTTATAAAATATCCTTTTGCCTACTGCTACGCGCCTTTTTGCTCCACAGGCAAAAAAATATTTTCTGTCATATTTCCGCTGCAAATGTAAAAAGAAAATTTAACAAATGCAACAATTTCAAAATTTTATCAGCGTAACCGTATCAAAATGTTATTATTTTTTCACCTCCTAAAATCCTCATTATCTGTTTTTTTCGCGGAAGGAGAATTTTTTATTTGTACTTTATTACAATTTTAAGTACCTTTGCCGCATTAAACAGTATTTGCAATAATTTTTACATATTATAAACTAAAAAAATCAAAATCATTATGGACACGAACAAAAAATCAAATGCTTGGCTTAAAATAATGCCCGCAATCGCACTGACAATCTGCCTTTTGGCAGCGCATACAGGCTGTTCTTCTCTACGGAAAGCAAATACGACTGATAAAGAAACTATTCCCGGAAAAGTTTTTGAAGTTGTAGATGTACTGCCAGAATTTCCCGGAGGAATAGACTCCTTGATGAAGTTTATTGGCGAAAATCTCAATTATCCGATAGAGTCTGCGCAGAAGGGCATTCAAGGAAGAGTTCTCGTCAAATTTGTCGTAAAAGATGATGGTACAGTTACAAATGCTCAAATTGCAGAAGGCGTAGATCCGGCACTCGATAAAGAGGCGATTAGAGTCATTGAAGCGATGCCGAAATGGAAACCCGGCACAAAGGATGGTAAACCCGTAGATGTTTGGTTTTCAATACCGATCAATTTTGCATTGAAGAAAAATGCCCCTCCGGCAATCGCCTTACGGTAAATTTTCGACCCGAAAACATTTTTTCATTTTATTAAAATCCTCTGTCACGTTTTTTTCACGGACGGAGGATTTTTATTTGTATTTTATTACAATTTTATGTACTTTTGCCGTATCAAATTGCAAAACAATGAATACAGCCATACTTGAAGATATTCGCCAATTGAAGCGACAACTGATACCCAACGAAAAACTGATTTTGTTTGGCTCGCAGTCGCGCGGTGACGCCCGTCCCGACAGCGATTGGGATTTACTGTTGTTACTTGATAAACAGGAAATTACACTCGAAGACGAACGGCTTTATGCCTACCCGTTCACAAAATTGGGTTGGAACTATGGTACATATTTCAGTGTGATACTTTACAGCGAAAGTGATTGGAAAAAACGAAGTTTCACGCCGTTTTATAAAAATATTGAGCAGGAAGGAATTAACATCACATAGAATTGGGAGTTGTTATATGGATTCTATTATTTTGTGGCGTTTTTAACTCTGCCAGGGTTTGGAACCTTGGCAATCCTTTAGGATTGCATCGCTCGGTAGAAAGGTTCTTCACCCACCGGATGCATTCCATACGGAATGCAACCGGTGATGGAGCATATTTTCTACCGAGCGACGCATCCCTGACGAGATGCCGACAATATTTAGATATAATGCTGCACATGCAAATTATTTTTAATGAGTATCCGTATAAAAAACTAAAAAATTATGTAATACAATGATAGATGTATCATTTATCTGTCCCGTAGGGACAATATATTGGTAGAAAATAGATTATCTCCTCAATCGGCGTGCCTTTAGGTACGCAATATGTTGG
>JAITMT010000436.1 GCA_031277235.1 Tannerella sp. | reverse complement strand
AAGCGGGTCGTAGTTGTACACCAGTTCGTGATTCGCGATGGGTGCACCATCCAGAAGTATCAACGGATTTGTGCCGTAATAGGACTCGTTTCCATTTTTGAGAAAGACTTGCAACTCCCTGACGCCATCGTTCCGGCGAAAGCGGGCGGTTAAAATGAATTCGATGAATATTTCCCGCATGGTGGTGAATCGGGTGTAATCGTCTAACGGGTAAACGTATGTTGGCTTCAATTTGAAAGCGGACGGCGAGATGCGACGGTTTTCGAGGGAGTCGTTGTAAAAATAATGCGAAGCCTGCAACGCAACGCTCCTTTCAAGCAATTGTCCGTAACAGACCGAATCAATGTGCAAAGCAGGCATGGGTTTCGGAGCAAATTTCGAGATAAAAGGCGACTGTATGTCAATGCGCCAGTTTTCTTCCGGATCATATACCACGGTAGCGATTTGTCCTGTTCCGTAATTCCCTGAAGTGAAAAACAGGATTTCATCCTTTTCGTTTTTTTCTCCGGTATAAAAGCGGATACCTTCGCCGGGGAATGACAGGGCGGGAATTAACAGGGCATTATCAGTAACCGTTTCTCCGGTTTGGTTGTTGATCATCGTACCGGTGACAATATGTCCTTCATATTCGGGCAAAAATTCTCCCGTGAAACTTGCCGGATCAGCCGGACGGATATTTTGAAAGTGCGCGGATACGTCTGTTTCGATGATTTCTTTTCCGGCGATGCACACGGAAAGCGTATGGATATTTTCCGGCAAGCCGGTAATGAGCAATTCACCGCGTTCGCGGGTTGAATAAACGGCTTTATCCGGCTGCACCGAAACGGCGCCGGCCAAGTTGTCACGGCGGGACAGAGACGAAGAAATATTTTCCACAGCCGTTTCTGCCGTTTCGGGATAGTAATCCGATTGGAACGTGTTGATGATCCCGATATTTTTCTCGAAAAAGACTTCCGTTCCTTCGTTTCGCATGTATCGGGTGTAGGCGATCAGACGATAATAGCCGCTTGGCAAATTGACGGGCAACGACATCCGCCCTTCGCCAACGCCGTTTTCCAGCGCCACTTTGATTTGAACCCGGGCAATCGAATCACGCACCAACTCCACATACGCTACTTTACTGAAAACGAGCGGAACACGTTCCGTATCAAGGGTCATCAGTTTCATTTGAATCTTTTCGCCGGCTAAATATACTTGCTTGTCCGTTTGCACATACACCCGCTCACGAAATACAGTATTCTCAATTTTTCCGAAAAATTGGAATATCAAGCAGGTAAAAATTATCGTTAAAAGAAATCGTCTCATGTGTACATCATATTAATGGTCATTTGGCCAGACTTCCGGTTTGTTAACAGTACCGAAGTAAGTGCAATCAATACACTGCGTCAGGGTATAATATAGCGTACCGTCTATTTCTAAATGATAGGGTACGTAAAAAACGGGAACATACCCTTCGAACTGAACCAACAGCGTATCATACGGTACTACTTCGCAATCCCAGGGGCGGCGTGCAAATTCGTAGGCGCCGTCAGAACGGGCGATGTATCGGCGCGATTGGGTAGTAGTCGAAACGTCAATATACCCGATCACCGGTTTGGACGGTTCGGTCGTGCAGGTGATGTTTCCCCGTAATTCCGATAGTATCGGAGCAAAGATACTGCCTGTCTGGGAGGCATTCTTTTTGATGTTCGTGAAATAGTCATACGCCCGCTTGCTGATTGCATTTTGCTTCACGTCAATTCGATACAGCACCTCCAGCCGTTTGTCTGTCGGGTCATGGACGGCGATTATATCCGTCAAGCGGCCGAAAACCGTTTTTTCTGCGGAACCGATCAGCAACCCGCGACTGTCAGTCCCGTTCCAGCAATAGTATGGATATGTATAATCCGGGAATGAAAGCAAGTCCGAGTTTATTTCCCAATCTTCGCGGTACGACCAGCGATAATATAATACTTGACTGTCAGGAGAGTGCGTCGCCACATGAATATTCACAGGCTGACCCTTATCCTTTTTTGTCCAGAAAACACTGTCTATTTCCGGCGTAAGGATCGGGGACAGATAATCGGAATAATATTCGAAATTCTTTTTTGTGCAATCAGTCATCCCTTCTAAACAATCATCCTCAACAACCTCTATTTTCAAGCGGTATTTACGCCCTGTGTTCAGTTGACCCGTTTGGATGAGATACCGGCCTCCGGTACGAAAACCGGTAACGGGGTCGGATTCGTCGGCTTGTATCCGCGTCCCGTCGTCGCATTCTACAAATACGAGAGCGTCGTTGATATAGGCGATGGATGCAGGGTTGTCGTCAGTCAGGTTGACACTTCGGCTGAGCGTTATAAGCGTTTCGCCTTCGGTAATAATCCCTTCGACGACGAGAATGTCTTTCTCTTCGTCAATCCCTTTTGCTTCGTATTCGGTAATGCAACCGTTAAGTATCAGGCATATACAACCTGTCAATGTATATAATAACCGTTTCATTTCTTATATTTTTGAAATCTGATATTGTATGAGATATAGGGTATTGGAGCGCCAAAAATAGATAACTGGTATCCCTGAAAATGATTGTTTTCCGGCGCATAATAGACGGAATAGGCGTTCTTGCGACCCGTCAGGTTATAGACGCCTATCGTAAAATAACTGTGACTTGTTTTGGTGAGCCGGTGTCCGGCTTCGATGTTAAAGGAAACGTCCAAACGGAAAAAATCGGGTATCCGGTACTTGTTCCTTTCCGTGTAATAGACGTATTGCTGCCCTTCGTAGATATATTTTGAGACGGGCAGGGTGATGGGTCTTCCGGTACTGTAATCACAATTCAGGGAGAAACTGAAGCGATGCGTCAGTTTGTAGTTGCCGACAAATTTTATTTCGTGCGGTTTGTCGAAGTCGGTCGGATACCAGTCGCTCGTATTGGAAGAAGACGCCAGTTCTTCGTGCCGGCGCAGCATCGTGCGCGAGTAGGCATAACTGACCCATCCGTTGAGTTTTCCCTGCGTCTTTTTAATCATCAGTTCCGCGCCGTAGGCTCTTCCTTTCACGCCGGCTACTTCGGTTTCGATGTGCGGATTCATCAACAGGACGGCGCCGCCGCGATAGTCCAGATAATCTTTCATCGTCTTGTAGTATGCCTCGACGGAGGTCTCGATAGTATTTTTGGCAAAGTTACGGAACAGCCCGGCAGCGACCTGTACGCCGCTTTGCGGACGGATATTGGCGTCGCTCAGTTTCCACGTATCCGTGGGCGACATGACGGTCGAATTGGAAATCTTATGGATATATTGCCGCATCGAGTTGATACCTGCCTTGATGGATGTGTTGTCGTCAATGATATAACGCAAGGATAGACGAAATTCGGGGCTGTGATACGTCTTGAATACCCCGCCGCCGACCGTATCGGTGCGGATGACCGTTTCAGTCGAGGGCAGATAGTCTGGCGAATAGACATTATAAACACGCGGACCGAGCGCATTGAAAAGCGAGTAGCGGATACCTGCGCTGACCATCCAACTGTCGGAAATCTTCCATTCGTCGGAGAGATAGACGGCCGACTCCAGCGCTTTTTCGGTTTGAAGAATGTCTGCCCTGATCAGGGATTGGTTGTCCGCAGGCAGATATTCGCCGGGACTTAACCGGTAATGCAGCGTGCTGACGCCGAAATTGACGGTATGGTCGTTGTTCATGTAATACGAAAAATCGGCTTTTGCGAACAGTTGATTCATGGCGTAATCCAATTGGTAGGCATTGAATATATCGCTCGTATCTTTGTTGTTGTAACTGTAATGGTCGTATCCGGCAACGAACGAGCCGGTGAATTTCGGACTGAAAATATGCCGCCATTTGGCGGAAAAATTGGCGTTTTGATAGGCATACTCTTCTTTACCCGTAAAATTGAACCGGTCGCGGCTGTAATAGCCGGTCAGGTACAGGCTGTTGTTTTCGTTGAATTTGTAGTTGACCGACCCGTTCAAATCGTAAAAACCGGCTGTCCCGTTGCTATAGCCGCTCTTTTCGGGTATCTTTTTCAAGAGCCAGTCGGAATAGGTGGTTCGTCCGCCCACGATATAGGAGCCTTTCCCCTTGAAGAGCGGACCTTCCAGCGTAACGCGGCTTGTCAGCAATCCAATGCTGACCATACCCTGAAACGCCTTTTTATTTCCTTCTTTCGTGCTGATATCCAAAACGGATGATATTCTGCCCCCGTATTTGGCGGGGATACTGCTTTTGTACAGTTCCATATTTTCCACCAGGTCGGGGTTGAAAGTCGAAAACAATCCGAATAGATGGGTTGGCATGTAGATGGTTCCGTCGTTGTACAGGATCAGGTTTTGGTCGGTCGCGCCTCCCCGCACATTAAATCCGCTGGATATTTCGCCTGCCGATTTGACGCCCGGCAGTGTCATGATGATCCGGAGGACGTCGGCTTCTCCCATCACGGTGGGTATATTCTTGATATTTTGCATGACAAGACGCTCCATTCCCGCATTCACCGACCGCACATTATCTATCCGGTTAGCCACAACGGAAACTTCGGAAAGTTTATAAATCTGTTCTTCCACTTCAATATCCAACTTTCCGTCGGAAAATAGCATCAGTTGCCGCCTGGATTCCTTCATGCCAATGCCGCGTATCACTAATTCGCGGCGTCCCGGCGGCAGTTGGATGGAATAAAACCCGAACGCATCGGTAACGGTTCCGACAAAAGGATCTTCCAACAGGAGGGTAGCGCCCGGAATGGGTTCGCCGTTTTTGAAGTTAGTGACGATGCCTCTCATGATGACATTGGAAGAAGCAGGGGCATTCGGGTTGCCGATGGCATAAACTACCGATTCGGATACGGCTTTCGTTTCCCGCTCGAACTGTGGCATGGCACTAACCGTATCAACCGTCGCCTTGCCGTAAAAACTTTCCGGAAGGGTGATGATCAGGTCTTTATCCTGAATGATGTAGATGGCGTTCTGAAAAACCGACGTCCGGTAGGGCGTTTCTTTCAGCGCCTGCCGTATCAGATTCACCGGTTCGACATTCGTTTCGTTGACGGACACACGCATCGAATCCGAGACGTCCGGAGTACAATAAATACGGTAACCGGTTTGATTTTCAATGGCATCGAACAACTCTGCAAACGGACGGTCAGTCAACCTTACCGTTACCTGCCGCTGCTCCTGTGCAAAACCGGCCATGCAGGATAAAATCAAAACCGGTACTATTTGTGAAAAACGTTTCATCATAAGTTAATTATAAGACCGCAAGATATAATTTTCAATTTTCAACTCCCATAAGCCTCTCATATTCACCAAGCGTAAGGATTAGAAAATCCTCCGTACCTTTCTTATAGTTCAATTTTCGGGTTGAAATAAACTTTTTCAGTTCTTTTCCATACGGACTTAACGCTTTTAGCAACCCTCTCTTACTCTTTACCGGATGATAAACGCCATCCTTCAACAGATAAAAGCGGGTCGAAAATTGAAAATACCGTTCCAATTTGCCCGATTCCGTCTTTTCTATCAGTTGGGCGGATATTTTCTCAAGTACCTTGTATTTACCGGAATATAACAGAATGTAATAACCGGAAGCAGGACAACCGGGTAAATCGTCTTTTTGGAAATAAACAACATGTTTTCCATGCATTTCGGCAAATTCAACATTTTCAGGGAACAGAACAATATTACGGTAGCCCGCCCCCGACCTGACAAGCAACTCATTTCGATACAAATCCAACCGCAACAACACTTCGGGATAGATTGTCTTCCCGTATGACAGTCGCGCATTCGTATATTTTTCATCTATCAGATACGGATGATTTGTCGTCTGCGGATACTCTTCATATTCATGACCATAGTAGAGCGCCGCAAAACTGCCGATGGCTTGAAAAAAATCAATGGCAACGCTGTCTGCCGATTTATTTCGCTCCTGCGCTGTCATTCCGCCACAAACGAGCAGCAGGAGAACTGTTACCTTGAACCTTACCATATCTCTACCTTACTATAATAAAATGCAAAGATACGTAATAATTTACATAATGCAAAAAATATTTGACACAGCGGCACGATTTATTGAAACAATCGAACGCAAGAACGACCGGATAACACAAAACCATGTATTAACCGGAATAAAACAGGAAAAGAGATTTGAACCCTAAACCTTAAACTTTGAACCTTGAACCTAACTACAAAACAATTCCCGCACCGTCCTCTCCAATACCGGATGAACAAAATCCGGCGCAATTTCGACTAACGGTTGCAGGACGAATGCACGTTTGTGGAGCAATGGATGAGGAATTGTCAAATCGGGCGATTCGATGATTTGGTTATCGTAAAAGAGAATATCAATGTCTATGATTCGGTCCTTGTATGCGCCGTTTGCGGATTTTTCCCTGCGACCGGTTTCCTTTTCGATCTCCTGCGTAATATGCAATAGATTAATCGGTTGCAGATTGGTTTCCACTATTGCCGCAACATTCAGAAAATAGGACGTCGAGTGAAAGCCCCAAGGTTCCGTTTCGTGAAAACCGGAAACTTTGATAACGTCTCCGACCTTTTCCGCTATGAGAGTCAGCGCTTTGGCAATATTTTTACGCCGGTCTCCAAGATTGGAGCCGAGACCGAGATAGACCGTCGCCATTAAATGATCAACATCGCATCGCCATACGCGCAGAAGCGATATTCTTCCCTGATTGCCGTCTGGTAGGCTTCCATGATTAATTCGTAACCGCCAAAAGTTGCCGTTAACATCAGCAGGGAAGAAAGCGGCGTGTGGAAGTTGGTAATCATGCTGTTAGCGATACTGAACTCGTAAGGCGAAACGATAAATTTGTTCGTCCAGCCGTCGTAAGGTTTCAGGTAGCCGTTCGTGCTAACGGACGATTCGATGGCGCGCATCACGGAAGTTCCTACAGCACAGACCTTTTTGTTATTATCCTTGGTATTGTTCACGGCGTCAGCCACATCCTCGTTGATGATGATTTGTTCGGAATCCATTTTGTATTTCGACAAATCTTCCACGTCAATTTCGCGATAATTGCCCAAACCGGAATGGACGGTAATAAATTCAAACTTGCAATCCTTGATTTCAAGTCGTTTCATCAGTTCGCGACTGAAATGAAAACCGGCTGCAGGAGCGACAACGGCGCCTTCCTTAGCGGCAAAAATCGTCTGATAGCGTTCCAAATCGCTTTTTTCAACCTCGCGGGTGATATATTTCGGTAACGGGCTGTTTCCCATGGCAAAAAGCATCTTTTTAAATTCCGTGCGACTGCCGTCATAGAGAAATCGCAGCGTGCGTCCGCGGGACGTCGTATTGTCAATGACTTCCGCCACGAGCGAATTGTCCTTGCCGAAATAGAGTTTGTTACCGATGCGGATTTTGCGGGCGGGATCCACCAGAACATCCCACAAATGCACTTCGGGATTCAGTTCGCGCAGCAGGAAAACTTCAATCTGCGCGCCCGTTTTTTCCTTGTTTCCGTACAGTCGCGCGGGAAAAACCTTCGTGTTGTTCAGAATAAAAGTATCGCCCTTGCCAAAATATTTGATGAGGTCTTTGAATATTTTGTGTTCGATTCGCCCCCTATCGCGATGGACGACCATCAAACGCGACTCGTCGCGAAACTTGGTCGGATATTGCGCTATCAAGTGAGGCGGCAATGTAAATTTGAATTTTGAGAGTTTCATATCTATTTTAATTATTAATTATCAATTCCTTATCGAGAAAATCATCTATTTCGTCGGCGTTGATGCAATCTGCAACGGTTACGTTTCCGACACGCGTCCTTTCGAGGGCAATCAGATGGGCGCCCGAATCAAGCGCCTCGCCGATGTCTCGGGCTAAAGCCCTGATATACGTACCTTTACTGCATACGACGCGAATCTTCAACACCGGCAACTCGAATTGCAAAATTTCAATTTCGTCAATGACGAGCGTTTTCGGTTTGAGATGCACTTCCTCGCCTTTGCGAGCCAGTTCGTAAGCGCGTTTGCCGTCAACCATGCAAGCCGAAAAAGCGGGCGGAATCTGCTCTATTTTTCCCGTAAATTTCCGGAGCGCCGTTTCTACCTTTTCGCGGGTGATATGTTCGGTCGGAAACGTCTTATCTATCTCTTTTTCAAGGTCATACGATGGCGTCGTCGCTCCAAGTTGCAAGGTCGCCACATATTCCTTGGTCTGAGCCTGCAATTCTTCAATCCGCTTTGTAGCCCTGCCCGTGCAGAGGATCATTACGCCCGTTGCTTTCGGGTCTAACGTTCCTGCATGTCCGACCTTTATCTTCCTGATTTTCAACTTTCGCGACAGTTTGTAACGAAACCTGTTCACCAGGTCGAAAGAAGTCCAATCCAGCGGTTTGTTCAGGTATATGATTTCTCCTTCGATAAAATCCATTTCTACACTTCGAGGTGAAAACCGAACAAAGATAAACTCAAAATGACCAGCCCCGCCACAATCCGATACCAGCCGAACGCCTTGAAACCGTATTTTGTCAAAAAGTCAATAAAAAATTTTATTGCCAGCATTGCGACGATAAAAGCGACTATATTCCCGATTATCAGGATGTTCATGTTATCGGCTAAGACTTGCCGCGATTCGCCGTTCATCAACAGTTTCAACAATTTATAGCCGGCTGCCGCCGCCATGGTGGGCACAGCCAGAAAAAACGAAAACTCTGCCGCCGCCCTGCGACTGAATTTCTGCGCCATCCCGCCGACAATCGTCGCCATGGAGCGCGAAACGCCCGGAATCATCGCAACACATTGTGCCAGACCGATTTTGAAGGCGTTGGCGTCAGTCATCGCTTGCAGTTCGTTTTTTTCGGAATGTGCAAACCACTTATCCACGAAAAGCATGAAAAACCCGCCTGCAATCAGCATAATCGCAATGACGACAACGTTTTCGAGCAGCGAATCAATGAAATCGCCCGCCAGAAAACCGATGACGGCTGCGGGAATGAACGCAATCAGCAGTTTACGGTAAAAATTCCATGACTGCCAAAAGCGTTTCCAATACAAAACCAAAACCGACAAAATCGCGCCAAACTGAATAATCACCGTGAAGGCTTTGACAAAATCATCGCTTTTTACGCCCAGAAAACCCTGTGCCAAAATCATGTGTCCGGTTGATGAAACCGGTAAAAATTCCGTCAAGCCCTCGACAATTGCAATGATTACAGATTGCAATAAATTCATATTCAGTTCTTTTCGGCAATTTGATTGTCAGCATCCTTTGGCTTGCGGATAATTCCGTAAATCACGAGCGCGAATCCCAATACCGTGATGATGGGCGCCACAACAATGCGTTGATTGTTGAAAATGGCGGGATTGAACGAAACATCGTCTTTCGCGCCGCCTCCGCTCATCAAGGCGAAACCTATGATTATCAACACGACAGCCACCGCTATCACTATAAAATTCTCTTTCCCAAAAGCAAAATCTTTCATATCTCTTTATTTTAATATATCCATCTCAACCTTAAACCTTGAACCTCAAATCTTCAAATCTTCAAATATTATAAAGTTTCCCCCGATTGATGCGCAAATAGCGGTTCACCGCAAAATACGCCGCAACAGCCGAAAGTACGACTCCCGCCACGAGGATAATCCCGTAAATCAGCCACATCGTGTTATTGCCCAAAATATCTTCAAAACCCACAAACTCCTTGCGTGCATAATATAACGCGCCCATCAGCAATAATATTGCAAGAACGCCCGCAATTAATCCGCTAATGACGTTATGTTTCAGGAACGGGCGCCGGATGAATCCGGACGTCGCTCCCACGAGTCGCATCGTGTAGATAATGAAGCGTTTGGAGTAAATCAACAACCGTACCGTGTTGTTAATCAGCACGAAAGAGATGACGACCAGCACCGCCAGCAATATCAGCAAAACGAGCCCGATACGCCGTATGTTGTTGTTTACCACCTGCATCATGTCTTTCCGGTAGAGCACGTCCGAAACGCTTGCGACTTTGGAAATCCGCTTTTCGATGACGGGCAGACTGTCGGGATGCGTGTATTCCGATCTCAGTTTTACCTCGATGGACGCGCGGAAAGGGTTGAAACCCAGGAATGTTTCGGGATTTTCGCCCAGTTCGTGTTCCATTTCGATGGCTGCCTGCTCCTTGGAAATGTACTGCGTTGATTTCACGTAAGGCTGTTTTTCCAGTTCATCGCGTATCCCGCGAATTTTTATATCCGTCAAGTCTTCATTCAGAACGACGGACATCGTGATGTTTTCCTTCACATACTGAGACAGTTCCGTTCCCAGAAATCCGAATACCAGAATCAGTCCCAGTAGAAAAAGCACCAGTGAAATGCTTACAACCGATACCAGATGCGAATTAAAAAACGTAAGCGTATTCTTCTTTTTGTTTGTTGCCATTGAAATTTGATATTAATCCCCCTAATTTCGCCACAAAATAAATACTTTTTTTTGACTTTCCGGCATTTTTTTGATTTTTTAACAAATGGAGATTTTAAGTATTATATGATATTTTATGCTTATAACATTGAATAATAGGATTTTGTAATGGAAATGATAGTGATAACTCTAACAGGGTTTTGAACGCTGTTAGCGTTAGACGACGCGAAAGTTTCTTCATTCGCGCCGATTTGCAAATCGGCGTGAGCGGGGCAGGTCAGATGTCGGTGAGAATCAAACAGGGTTAATTCCTCTGTAAAGTTCTTCTTCGTGAAAACTCAAATCGGCATTTTTACCCCAAACAATATTTCCGTTTTTAATTTTGAATTTACTGAAATAAATGGGGTTTAGATATTTATTGTGTTGCGGATGAGAGTGATTGAGTAAAAATATACCAAAATCTATATCTCTGACTGTATGGTCGGCAAATGTAAGACGAACAACATAATCGTTTAAATGTTCCGCCTTTACAATATTCAAGTAATATTTTGCTTTCATTTTGATTTTTCCTTTAATTTTACAGGTATTTCGATTTTTTTCTTTATCAACTCTCTCACTACGGTCTTTCTTACCCTTGTTCCAAGTACAAAAAAATTAACCCATTTTTCAACAATTTTGGAGGAATATTGCTCTATAAATTCTTTCGCCATTTTTTCTTCCTTATTGGTCAATGACTTTTTTCCCTGTCTATCTCGTTTTTTTATTTCGGTCAATACTCTTTCTTTGATAATCAGGTCAAAAACAGTCTCTCTTTCTGATGACTTTACATGAACATGAATAGGTTCATGCTCGTTTGAATAGAACGAGAAAACCAAATTTAGATATTCAAATATTTCAGGCATGATCGTTTATAATAATTTATTCAAGTGCAAAGGTAAGGTATTATTTTGAAATAACCAAAAAGTCGTGTGCCGATTTTTTTGCATATCCTGTTTTATGTATTACAATATTTTCATGGTGCTTTTGTCCGCTTGCAGGTAACGACCCGGCGACTTGGCGCAGGGGGGTTCACAAATGTTCGGGCGGGATAAACATCCAAATTTGCACTTCCGTTTCTGCGGGCATACCCCCCGCTTGCGTGAAACCGCTCGTTATCGGCTGGCGTTTTTATCACTATTTTTTCATTTCTTTCATATTACCAACCTGTTACCAACAAACCTTTTGCCGCTTTTAAACTGCATTTTTGATATTTTGAGTATGCCGCAGCCCCTCTTTCTCTAATATTTTCGTTACTCTCTCCGTTTACATATCCCGTGAGAGCATCGTGCAAAGTATAGGTTTCCGGCGCCATTAAATGAGTTGTCCAAAGCAACGGGTTTACATTTGCCGATTTCAAATGCGGACTAAAATAACGCTTGCTATAACACGCAAGTATAATTACATCTCTTTTTTTGCTGTCCGTATTTGAATAATTTTCAGATAATTGAAAATCCATTAATCCATCATGTCCTATATACGCTAAAAGAGAGGAATTCCCTCCGATACCCACAGTTTTACCGTCAATTTGCAAAGTGTCTTTTTGATTTCCACAACTACTATTCAGAAAATCTTTGGTACACTGCTTAATATATTGTCCGTCATAAGCGTCTGCCACCAAGTAATAATTTTTGGTAGCGTGCTTGAAGACAAGTCGTTCAAGTACAATGCCGTTCTTTCCCCTTGTGGCGAGCAATTTCCATTCGCTGCTTTTTTTGAAAAACGTGCGGACACCATAACCGCAACCCCAATAAAGATTTGTATTATGGTTTTGTCCATCGCCAATTCCTTTGGGTACCGGAACAATGCCTTGATACTTGTTGTCGCAGAGGGCAACAAATACGTGGATGGTTTTTGCCTCACTTTTTTCCGTTTGCGCAAATATGTTTGCTGTCAACGAGAGAGTGATTAAAATGATTACTGTTCTTTTCACTGTGAAAATGTATTATTTTTTTCTTCTACTTTTCAAATTTCGCTTCGGTGTCCTGCACGCGCTGTCCGCCGCTTGCCGATAACGACCCGGCGGCTTGGCGCAGTTGGGGGCTCAATAGCACACAGTTCGGACAACCACCAACGGTCAAAGGACGCACCACAGTTCGGGCTGACATTTTATCCCCCAAATGCGCCAAACCACCAGTTATCTGTAGGCAATTTGTCCGATTATCAATTTATTCATTTTTGCTTTCGATAAAGTGCAGTTATATGAAGATTAAAACGTTTAATTTTTTGATGATTTCGTTTATTGCCTCTTCTGTTGCTTTTTCAATAAATTCTGCGCCCCGCTGTTGCCAGTCAAGACTTTTTACCTGGTCTGACAGTACAACTCCACTGATTTTCCCCGATTCAATTTCTACTTCAAACGGATAACCTTTTTGTTTTGTTGTTATTGGACAAAACAGAGCCAGTCCTGTTTTTTTGTTGTAAACCAATGGCGAAAGAACAACAGCGGGTCGTTTTCCGTGCTGTTCGTGCCCTGTTTGAGGTGTAAAGTCCAACCACACAATATCTCCACGGTCAGGTATATATTTTATCATTACCATATTTCATTTCCTATGGGTATTCCTGTTTCGATACAATGGTGAATGTTGTCCTCTGTAATTTCAGTTAACATGTCAGTCAGACTGTATGAAACATTTGTTTTGGAGGGTTCGATAATTATTCTGCTTCCATTTTTTCTTATACTGACATTTAGTCCTTCCTTCAGGGACAATCCATTGGCAATTACAGCAGGAATATTTATTCCCAAATCATTACCCCATTTTTGTATTTTTATCATTGCTTCCATATTTTTTATCTTAAAACAATGCACAAAGATACACTTTATTTCTGACAATATTCATTTTGGCAAGTTTTTTTCGTTTTTGATGGATGATGCCTCCACTTTGCTTACAGATAACGGGGCAGCGGCTTCACGCAGGCGGGGGTTCCACAAAACTTCGGGCGGGCGGAAAACTTCCAAATTCGCACAAAACTTTCGGCGGAGTTCCCCCTCTGCTTGCGTGAAACCGCCCGTTGTGTGCAGTTTTTCTTTCACTATCTCTCAACTTAAAATTGCTAAAACTTTGTCAAATTTCTTCTTCTCGGCAATAGAAAGTGCGGTTTCTCCTTTTTTGCCGACTACGCTTTTGTCAGCACCTTGTTTCAGTAGATATTTTACTACTTCTGTATTGCCATAATAAGTACAAAACATAAGTGCAGTAAAACCGTCCTTTGCTGTAGCGTTAATTTCTGCACCTGCTTCAACAAGCATTTGGACACATTCCAAAATCCCTTTAGTTGCCGCAGACATCAATGGTGTAACTCCCTTGTCGTTTTTGGTATTCACGTTGGCTTTGAATGCTAAAAGAGTTTTGACCGCTTCAACCTTTCCCTGTTGGATTGCCCATTGTAAGGCTGTCATTTTGTACCTGTCCTGTATATCTGGATTTGCGCCACGTTCCAAAAGTGTCCGAAGTATGGGTATTCTTCCAACCTCTGCGGGAGCAAACAGGGCGGTTTGTTTGTATCCGCCCTCGCTTTTCAGATTTACATCAACATTTGTATCAAGAATTACGTTCAGTACTTCCAAATTTTCCTGTCTTGCAGCATAGTGCAACACATTATTGCCTAAATTGTCGGTAACAGAAATGTCTGCACCTAACGCAAGCAACTTTTTAACTGTTTTTAGGTCACCTTCCCAAGCCGCAAGGATAAGCGGAGTTTTTCCGTTACTGTCCTGTGCATCTAATCCAATTTTTAATAACTCATTAATGTTGTCGTTCATAATTTATCTTTTTTTAATGTCTTCTTGCTAACGCTGTGCTGTCCGCAAATTGCACACAACTCTTAAATATACGCACCTTTCTCCATCTTTCAAAACAAATGATATTCATGCAACCAACAGATTATCAATCATTTTTTTCTTTTATACAGTGTGTATTTCGTATTGTCGAATCTGTATTGACGCACCTCCGGCAATACAAAATGCGTCATTACATTCAGCCTCTTTCC
Organism: Tannerella sp.; assembly: GCA_031277235.1. Lineage (GTDB taxonomy): Bacteria > Bacteroidota > Bacteroidia > Bacteroidales > Tannerellaceae > Tannerella. The sequence goes on along the minus strand of JAITMT010000436.1, from coordinate 8,943 downwards.
CAAAAGCCCGCCGCCTTTCCGTCAAAAGCCCGCCTGCTTTTATCTGAAAGCCCGCGTGCTTTTGGAATTTGCTGCCCGTGCTTTTTTGAAAAGCCCGCTTGCTTTTCACTTTGTCTTTTCGTACTTCAAGGTTGCGGACATTTCCAGAAAATTCGGTTGCAAATATAATGATAATTTTACGGAATGCAAGTTTTTTTCGGGAAAGATTTTTGTTTTTTGTGGATCAAACCCACAATGACGACACATGTAGAGACGGGGCGTGCCCCGTCTCCACACGTTGCTGCAGGTTTTGTGTCGTTGCTATTGTAAGACATGATGCACCGCGTCTCTATGTTGTTGGTGCAGGGAATTCGCCGTTGCTGCTGTCGTGGGAGACGGGGCGCGCCCCGTCTCTACAAAGAAACAGTTTGTTAAAGTTGCATTTTATCAATCGAAACTATAAAATATTTTCTCCCTGCAGCGTAGCGGAAGTCGCGTCTGTGATGCGCACGGGAACGAAATCGCCTACGCGGTGATTCATTTTGTTGAACACGACGACTTTGTTTTGCTGCGTCCGTCCGAAAAGTTGCTCCCGCGAACGTTTGGAAAAGCCTTCCACCAGCACCTCCACCGTTTTGCCGACGTCGCGCCGGTTGCTCGCCTCCGACAGTTTGTTTTGCAGTTCGATCATACCCTGCAATCTTCTGATTTTCACATCTTCCTCGATGTCGTCCGCCAGATGTTTTGCCGCGAAAGTGCCCGGGCGTTCCGAATATTTGAACATGAACGCCGCGTCGAAGCCCACTTCGCGCATCAGCGAAAGCGTTTCCTCATAATCCTGCTCCGTTTCCGAATGGAAGCCGCAAAACAGGTCGGTCGAAATGGAACACTCCGGCAAAATTCTCCGGATAGCCGCAACGCGGTCAAGAAACCATTCCCGCGTGTATTTCCGGTTCATGATTTTCAAAATGCGGCTGCTTCCCGATTGCGCAGGCAAGTGAATATGCTTGCAAAGATTTGGATATGAAGCCATTACTTCCAGCACTTCATCATTCATATCCCTCGGATGCGAAGTTGTATAGCGGATGCGGATGTCGGGCGCGGCTTCCGCCACTTTTTGCAGCAATGCAGGGAAATCAACGTTTTCAAACCGGTAGGAATTGACATTTTGTCCCAACAGCGTAACCTCCTTATATCCTTTTGACTGCATATCAAGCACCTCATCCAGAATGCTTTCCGTCTCCCGGCTGCGCTCGCGTCCTCTCGTGTAGGGCACAATGCAATAGGTGCAGAACTTGTCGCAACCGCGCATGATCGAAACGAATCCGGAAATATTCATGCCCGCGATTTTCAGCGGCTTGACGTCTTTGTACGTTTCCTGTTTGGACAGTTTCACATTGATGGCTTTTTCGCCGCGTTCCACCGCTCCCGTCAGGTTCGGCAGATCCATGTACGCATCGGGTCCCGCCACCAAATCAACGCTGTAATGGTTGATCAATTCATCTTTCACCCGCTCTGCCATACAACCCAACACGCCGACAATCAGCGACTTGTGATTTCTTTTCAGGGAATTGAAATATTGCAGCCGACCGAGCACCCGCTGTTCGGCGTTATCCCTTACGGAACAGGTGTTTACGAAAATGGCGTCCGCCTCTTCCACGTTCTCGGTGAGCGTATAGCCGTCGGTCTGCATGACCGAGGCAACTATTTCACTGTCAGATACATTCATCTGGCAGCCATAGGTCTCCATGTATAATTTTCTGTCTGTATTACTCATTTTTTTATATTTCACTTAATTTCAATATGTTATCGTATTCTCCAACCAGCCATACAACGTCGTTGCCCATAAATTCAAAATCGAGCGTGGGGTCTTGCAACGAATACTCGCCGCGCTCAATACCAACGACTAAGCAGTTATACTGGGTTTGTATGCCGGAATTTCGTATTGTTCTGCCTATCAGGGAAGAACCTTCGCCGATTTGAATCTGACCGATTTTCACCAGCGGCGCTTGCGCCTGTTTCTCAGCCTTATACTTCTTTTTGTTGGCGTCCAGTCGCCGCTGAAATTTCTCCATTTGTTTGTCCGTTCCCAGCACCACAATCCGGTCGTAGGGATAAAGATATTCGTTTCCGTTGGGAATGTTGATTTTCCGTTCGCCGCGCACGATCCGCACAATATTAATGCCATATATCTGTCTGAAATTAAACTCTCTAAGCGTTTTTCCGATACTCGAAAAATGCGGTTCGATCGTAAATTCGGACAGGTGCAGGTCGCGTTCCATGGCGTGGTCAACGAAACCTTTGGAAATCAACGCCTTAGATTCCCTGTATTTTTCCTTTTCATTGAGATTTTCCCTGAAACGGTTTTCAATGGCTATCGAAGTGATTTTCAGGTTTTTAGACAAAGTCATCAAAATAATGGCAATGACGGCAATCACACCGCCGATAACCAAATTTGTATGAAACAGATTGAAAAGCAGATACATAATCAATCCGACACACATTAAAATCCTGATAATAACGGTAGCAACAAGCGGCGCCCGATAACTTTTATTTTGCTGCCAAAGCGTTACAAATTCATCGGAACGCATTTTTTTGATGATAATGGCGCGCATGAAAGGCGAAATAATCAGGGTAGTTATGACTGCCGTAACGAGATTTCCCTTTATTCCGGGTAAAATATCCTGGATCAGCGGGTTGGCATAAATCAATGCAAAATGCACGATGACAATGCAAATCGTAAAATAGATGAGCACGATGGAGGTCATTTCCGAGAGGAGTTTTTTCCAGAGGCTGTCCTGATTGACGGGATGCGCCCCCGAAGTGGTTTTATTCAGCAGATATTGCCATTTGGCAGGCAGTTTCCGCTCCAGAAAACTGTTTACCGGATTGGCAAGTTTTATAATGTAAGGCGTTGTAAATATGGTGATTAACGAGGAAGAAACAATGATTTGATAGAGAGATTCGGGGATGACTTTCAAACTCATGCCCAACGCGCCGATAATGTAGGAAAATTCGCCGATTTGGGACAGCGAAAAACCGGCGGAAATTGCCGTTTTCAAGTTTTGACCGGCAAGAAGCACGCCGCCGGTCGCAAACGTCATTTGTCCAACTATCACTACAGTGCTGATTATCAGGATGGGAACGATGTGTTCGCTCAAAGTCGTAATCTGCACCATCATCCCGACGGAAACAAAAAAGATGGCTCCGAAGAAATTTTTGATGGGAAGCGTCAATTGTTCAATCCGCTCGGAATCAATTGTTTCGGACAAAATGGAACCCATAATGAAAGCGCCGAGAGCCGCCGAAAAACCGGCTTGCGTTGCCAGAATTACCATTCCGAGACAGAGCGTCAGCGAAAAAATCAGCAGGATTTCGTCGTTCAGGAATGATTTCATTTTGCGCAAGAATGTGGGAATCAGATAGGTACCGAGTATGATCCAAAACAGCAGAAACATCACCAATTTCATCAGACTGATCAGCATATCCGTCCCCTCAAACTTCTTGCTGACAGCGACCGTCGAGAGCAAAACCATCAACAAAACCGCGACTAAGTCCTCCAGTATCAGAATCCCCAGCACAATGCCCGCAAAACTTTTGTTGGTCAGTTTCAAATCGTCATACACCTTCACAACAATCATGGTGGACGACATGCTGATCATCGCTCCGAGAAACAAACTGCGCATCGGCAACCAGCCGAGAAAACTGCCCGTCAGAAACCCCAGACCAATCATGCAAATGACGAGAAACAGCGCGGCAACGATAGCCGTCGATCCGACCTTCATTAACTTCCTGAAACTGAACTCTAAACCCAGTCCGAACAGCAGGAAAATAATCCCTATCTGCGACCAGATTTCGATATTTTTGTATTCGGGATTGTCTTTGGTGATGAAAAACGAAATCACAATGCCGGCAATGATATAGCCCAGCGCCACGGGTTGTTTGAGCCACTTGAACAACAGCGAGAAAAAAGAGGCAACAACCAGTATCAACGCCAAATCTGTTACGAGCAAAGGTACTTCGGACATGTCAATTTTTAAGTTTTGAGAATCAAAAGTACAACTTTTCTTTACATTTGCCAACTTATGTTGAAAAAAAGTTTCAATTTCAACTTGAACAGGCAGAATTTACGACACACTAAAATTGTTTTGCATTTTTTTCGGATAATGATTACCTTTGCGCGCTGTAAAAAGAACAATTAACGATGGATGGCATAGATTTACACGGCATGGGTGTTGCCCTGATAACACCTTTTCAAGCAGATGAAAACGTTGATTATGAGGCATTAAACCGTATGGTTGATTACCTTATTGACAATGGAACGGATTATATTGTGGCGCTCGGAACGACTGCCGAAACGGTTGCGCTTTCGGACGAAGAAAAAAAGGAAATCACGAGCGTGATCGTGGAACGGGTGAACCGCAGAATACCTATTGTGCTGGGTATCAGCGGAAATTGCACGAAAAAAGTGGTTACCGAAATTGAACAGACCGAGTTCCGCGGAATTGACGCCGTCCTGTCGGTCGTTCCCTATTATAATAAACCGTCGCAAGAGGGTATCTATCAGCATTATAGAGCGATTTCCAAGGCGTCGCCCAAGCCCATTGTTTTATATAATGTACCCGGGCGCACGGTTACGAATATGACTTGCGAAACGACGCTCCGGCTTGCCAATGATTTTGAGAACATTATCGCCATCAAGGAGGCTTCCGGGAATTTTTCGCAGATGGATGATATAATCAAGCATAAACCGGCTGATTTTCAGGTTATTTCCGGAGACGACGGAATCACGTTTCCGTTGATTGCGCTGGGCGCCGTAGGCGTTATTTCGGTGATTGGCAATGCTTTTCCGAAGGAATTTAGCCGCATGGTGAGGCTGGCGCTCGAAGGCGATTATGCGAGTGCGCGCATGTTACATTCGCGGTTTGTGGAACTGTTTGAACTGCTGTTTGTTGACGGCAATCCTGCAGGTGTGAAAAGCATGCTCAACATGATGGGCTTTATCGAAAATAAATTGCGTTTGCCGCTCGTCCCGACGCGAATTACGACTTTTGAAAAGATTCGGAACGTTCTTAACAAATTGAATATTAAGGTGCAGTGAGAAAGGTTGTCCTGCGTGTCTGTCCCTGCAAAACAGGGCGCACACGCAGGTACACCCCTACGCCCGTTCTCCCGTTTTCACCCCCAATCGTTTCACTTCATTGGGAGTTACAACACATTCAATCCGTTCGGATTACACGGAATCCGCAGGATTCAATACGAATAACCCCCAATGAAGCGTAGCGATTGGGGGTAAACATCGAATCTTCAAATCCGTGCGAGCGGCTAAATTTGTCCTTTCGGGATGCTTCCCGTAGGGAAGAAAGCTTGGTAGAAACAAATGCCTTTCCCGTAAAACAGCATGCCGTCAGGTATGCGACCTTAATATGTTGGAGGTTGCATACCTGACGGCATGCTGGAGATGGCGGCGTTTCTTTTTCTACCGGGCTTAAATCCCTCACGGGATTCCGCCGACGTGGATGAAGGGGGGATCGGAAAACGGGGAAATAGTGGATTACGCATCACCGTAGGGGCAGACCTGCGTGTCTGCCCCTGCAAAACGAGGCGCACACGCAGGTGTACCCCTACGCCCGTTTTCACCCCCAATCGCTACGCTTCATTGGGGGTTACAACACATTCAATCCATTCGGATTGCACGGAATCCGCAAGATTCAATACGAATAACCCCCAATGAAGCGTAGCGATTGGGGGTGAATTCAAAGAGAATACGAAACATAACAACCCTGCTCCGCAGGAAAGGAATCATTTCGCACTATTTCATCATTGGTACGACAAGAGGGGAGCCGCGTCAAGCGTGGAAGAATGACGGCAATGATTTACCGATTCTCATACTCGCTCGAAACCGCGACGACTTTCATGTAATCTTCGTCAATCCGGATTTTGATGCCGGACGGGACGAGACTGTTTGTCATGCCTGTTGTCGCGTACACACTTTGTTGTACGAGCGTGGAGGTGCGCGTAACCGGAATGATCAGTACATTCAAATCTTTTTCGGGAGCCTGTTCGATATAACTCTTTATTAAAGCGCTGATATTCCCAAAATTATAAGTGCGAGTTGCCGAATTAACGCCGACAGGGGTCACATAGCTGCCTATGCCGCTGCCGTAAGATACGTAAATGGATTGATTGTTTTCGACCCTTTCCTCCTCAAAAAATGTTTTCACCGAATCTTCGGGAATCAGCAACAGATGTTCGGGCGGCGCAAGCGCAAAATTCCATTCTTCGGTCGGAAGATAATGCAAATTCAGCGTAAAATCGTTGATATACCGGTTTTTAACATCTATTTTTTGAGCGATTTGAGAGGTTGGAATAGTCAATCGGGTGCAAACGCCCGCCGGCGATTTCACGAAAGTATGCGTGTTATTCGGAACAAACAGATTATCCGTATTTTGATTTTCAAAACGGGAAATCTGAATCACTTCCTTGGAGTTGGTGAAAATTGCCGCCGCACGAATCAGCGTGTCCTGTCCCAGCGTATCCTGCGTCAGGTAATTATAGTAAATCCGGAGGAAAATGTTTTCGCCTTCCGTCCGTATCAGGCTGCCGCTTCCGAAAGTCGTTGTAACATAAACGCCCGGAAAGAACTGATTGAAAGCCTCCTGCGATGCGAACGTCGAAGGATTGTTCACCGTTTCGTCATAAAATTTCTGCCCGAGTTCCGTTGGCAATTTCACGGTAATATAATGCAGATTGCCCGCCACAGCCGCCACCGAGTCATACAGACTTAAATCGTAGGCGGTATAGGTTTGCCTGCCCAACGGCTGCGACATGTTGCTGTAATTTTCGGGATTGTCGTTGGTGTAGAAATTTCTTTTCAGCGGCTTATTGATTTCATATACAGACGCTTGCATGGGAGCGAGCGTGTCGCCGTACCAGGACGAATTGAAATACATGACGACCAATTCCATGGAATCAATCTTGTCTTGATAGGGAGTATTGGCGAACCGGAAATTTTCTTCGCAGTAAAACTGGCACAGAAAATCCGCCTTGATACTGCCGTAGAGCGGGTCATACATTTGTCCGAGCAGGCATTGCGTCGTTTTCGCGTACACGGAATCCAACTGTATCGTTTGCGCCGTCAACGTGAAAGTATCTGTTTGAACGGTAATTACATCTTCAGGCGGTAAAATGCTTGTTCCCACTTCCGACAGCGTATCGTTGCAGGAAGAGAGCAATAAAACTGCCGACAGGCAGCATAAAGCCATCAATTTAAAAATTGTTTTCATTGTTGTTTTTTATTTTCTATTTTTTGGGTTTAAGAATCAAGTCGTAAAAATCATTGTAAGCGTCCAGATAAGTTTCCTCCGGCTGATAGGGCAGGAAAGGTTTGCCCGACGTTTCAATAAATTCGGTAACTTTCTCATTGATATGGGGGCTACCCTGTATGACTCCGTCGGAAAATTGAACGGCAAGACTGGTAAGTGCCGCATAATCGGTAGATTCCTTGATTATTTTCAAATCGCGGTCATTGATGGAATCCATTTTCATCTTGTCCACGAGATGCCTGTTCAGCGGATTTTTGAAACCGTCGTCATAGATGGAATAGACGACCTTTGTTTTGGCATAGCAAGGCTCGTCCGAATAAAACCGCTTCAGGTAAATGGGCGCCAGCGCCGACAGCCACCCGTGGCAATGCACCACATCGGGTATCCAGCGCAGTTTTTTCACCGTTTCAAACACGCCGCGGACGTAGAAAATTGACCGTTCATCATTGTCTTCAAATTCATTGCCGTCTTCGTCGTCCACGATATTTTTTCGATGAAAGAAATCCTCATTATCAATAAAATAAATCTGCATGCGCGCCGACTGTATGGATGCGACCTTGATAATCAGCGGGTGGTCGGAATCATTAATTATCAAATTCATCCCCGAAAGACGTATCACTTCGTGCAGTTGATTTCTCCGTTCGTTAATGTGTCCGTATCTCGGAAGAAAAGTCCTAATTTCCCGTCCTCTTTCCTGTATGCCCTGCGGTAAATTGCGGCTTATTTTCGCGACTTCGGTATCGGGTAAATAGGGAATCATTTCCTGTGTAATGAATAAAATCTTCTTAGCAACCATTCTTTTTGTTTAAAAATCGGCACAAAGATACAGGAAATAATTGATTTTTCCAAGCGGGAGCGACAAAACAGCGTTTTTCGACTCGCCAAACGGCGGCTTTTACGCGCAATTTTTTCCCCGCTTTATGGATGAAAAAGTACAGGAAAGTAAGGTTGATTTCCCATTTTTGCCATTTTCAATCCTTTTAATATCAGCAATATAAATTTTTTCTCTCTCTAAATATTTCCCGGAAAAACAGGAATTGAGACTATTTTCTTAAACAAAATACAAGTTGAAGAAATTTGTTGTTTTACAACGAATTGAAAGTTTTTTTTCTTTTTTAATAAATAATTTGTAAAAAAGGCTTTGTTTTTATAAATTTTTTATATCTTTGCCGCGTATTTTGTTATAACCATGAAAAAGAATATTCTCGAACGTTTACGTACAGCGGTCAAGCCCATGTCGCCGACTTACTTCGGCATGGTGATGGCTACAGGCATTTTGGGTCAGGCGGCGTATCTGCTATCAGTGCCGGTATTGCCGAAGGTATTGTTTATTTTGAACTGGATATTGTTCTCAATCATCCTATTACTCACTGTCGTGCGTTTGTGTTGGCATTCGCGGAGCGTCATCGAGGACTTGTTCGATCATTTGCGTGCGCCGGGGTTCTTCACTTTCGTAGCGGCGTGCGGCGTTCTCGGCGTCCAGACGCTGACCGTCGGCAATAACCTGAACCTGGCAATCGTTATAGGCTGTTTTGGTCTGATTGGCTGGGTCTTGCTTACCTACACGATTTTCACCGTATTGACGGTCAAGGAAAACAAACCGACGCTCGACAGCGGTATCAGCGGCGGCTGGCTGCTC